>CAYOIL010000100.1:0-13058 GCA_964403985.1 uncultured Saprospiraceae bacterium | reverse complement strand
ATGTTACTCCTATCTTCTCGTACCATTTTTCCTTTCCTATTGGCTCCTTTCTTTTAAAAGGATATACTTGTCTCATCTTAAGTTTAAAGTTTGGTGCATCAAGGTCAACAGTTCCAGCACTAAGAGATTGTGTAAGATTTGCACCACCTGTCAATGACCACGGACTTTGACCAAATTGATAAGAGTATGATATACTAGAACTGATGTTATCTCTTGTTCGTCCATATGCATCCGTCCTGTTTTGGTTATTATATCCCGCTGTAAGTATGTTTACAGAAGTATTAAATGTTCGATAAGGATGGGCTTTAGGATCTTGACTATGTCTCCAGGTAAATCGGTAGGAAACACTTCTGTCATATTCTGCAGTAGTTAAATTTTCTTGAATTCGACTTGCTCTACTAGCTAGTAATCCACCAGAATATTTGTACCGTTTATTGTATTTAAAGTCTGTGTTTATTGACCAACTTCCTCTTAAATAAATATCGCCTGTAAGCCTTAAGTCCATGTAATCATTAATCGGGAAATAATAGCCTATATTTTGAAGACCAAATCCCCAAGCTTGAGAAAAATCGTAATTCTGTGGCAATATTAAGCCCGAACTTTTTCCATTTGCTATAGGGAAAAACCCAAAAGGCAGCCATAGTGGGGTAGGGACATCAGCAATTTCTAACCATGAAGGTCCAATTACTGCTACTTTATTTGGTATGACTTTTATTTTATTTGATCTAATTCCAAAATGGGGATGATCTAGATTGCAAGAGGTAATTATTGCATCTTGGTTATACAAAACATCACTTTCTGTACTATCTTGTCCTGTAACTAACTTTGTAAAACCTCCATGTACGAAAAGTTCTCCTTCCTTAGTAACTCCTTTTAAAACGATCCCCTTTTCGGTTTTAAAGTTGTACTTAAATGAATTGTATTGAAAATTTTGCTCACCTTCCGAGAAGGTTGCTTTTCTTAATAAATCTCCATGTTCATCATATGTTGCTTTTGCTGTTACAATATTAGTTTCGAAGTTAAACATAATGTAATCAGCCTTAACTTCAATATCTTCATATTTAACATACGCATTATCCCACAGGTGCACCAATCTGTTTTCTAAATCAATTTGCTTTTCACCATCTGAGCCATATGAAATTTCAGATGTTATAGCATCTGGACTTTTTTCAAAATTTGATTGTAAGGAATCTTTTGGGTTTAAACCCAAAGAATCTAGTCTATTAATAACTCCTGGTGGTAAGGAATCATTTTTAATGCTTTGAGCAGGTCTGCTCGGTCTAGAAGGTTTTTGTTCTTTATTTTGAGTATTACCACGGTCTACTTGACTTTGGGCCTGAAAGCCCAAAATAAATAGAAAAAGGAATACAAAAATAATTCTTACACTCATATAATGATACAAACGTCAAAGTTATGCATAACTCATGGTCAGACATAAGAATTAAGAAAGATTTAATATTTTAATACAAGATTACGCGATTTCTCCGCCGCAAGAACTTCCTGCTCCTGCCGTACATCCGTAACAATGATTGTTTAAAATTATATCACGATCCATAAGATCATCATAATCAAAATCATTGATGTGTTTGCTTTTAGCAGCAACTTTTAAGTCTAACATTTGATTGAAATCACAGTCATGGATGTATCCATCCCAACTAACAGAAACCATGCTTCTACACATTAGACCATCGATAGTGGAAGGATTGTACGCTTCCAAAAGTTTTTCCATGTATTCTTCATAATTCCCTGACTCTACAAGATAATCTAGGAATCTACTTATGGGTAAATTTGTAATGGCGAAAAGGTTATTAAATACGATGTCAAATCTTCTTTTCAACTGCGCTTTAAATTCTAATTCAAGTTGCATTTGATCACCAGGTAAAAATGCACCTGATGGATTAAAAACTAAGTCAAGAATTAAACCAGATCCTGGCTTTCCATAACCCACCTCATTTAGTCGTTGTAAGGCTTTAATACTGTCATTGAAAACTCCATCTCCACGTTGAGCATCTGTTCTAGTTTTACTGAAATATGGCAAAGAAGAAACAACTTGCACATTATGCTTAGCTAGAAATTCCGGTAAATCATGGTATTTCTTATTTGCTTCTATTATGGTAAGATTACATCTATCAATGACTTGTTTCCCCATTTTGGAACATTCCTCAACAAACCATCTGAAATGTGCATTCATTTCTGGCGCACCTCCAGTAATATCTACTATTTTAAAATTTGGATGAGCAATAATTTCTAGACACTTTTCTAAAGTAGCTCTATCCATATTTTCTTCTTTCCGATCTGGTCCCGCATCCACATGGCAATGTGCACAAGTTTGATTACACAACTTTCCAATATTCAATTGAAAAACCTCGATAGTTGTAGGACGTATTTTTTTCCAACCATTTTCAGCGATTTTTTTACTAAATGGAGTAAAATTGTCCACTGTGTTTTTGGTTTGGGTAAGTACTTCAAGTTGATAGAAAGTATCGCTTAAACGATTCCCTTTAGCTTTTAAAGATTTAGTTTTTTGCTTAATCGCCATTATTACATTGTTTGTTTTTTTACGTGGTTCATCATTTGAACACCGTACACTAAAGTTGCTCCACTTTTAATTGCAGCAGCTACATGAACTGCTTCCATCATTTGTTCTTCATCTGCGCCATTTTTTAAGCAGTTTGATGAATAAGAATCGATACAATATGGGCATTGAACTGCATGCGAGACTGCTAATGCTATAAGTGATTTTTCACGAACAGTCAAAGCACCTTCTTTGAATACTTCACTATAGTAATCAAAAAATTTGGCACCCATCTCTTCTTGCCATTCTTTTATATCTCCAAATTTTTTTAAATCTGAAGGATTGAAATATCCTTTTTCCATTATTGAAATACTAGTTTATCTAAAATTCGTTGCAAAATACACGATATTTTATAATTATCTTCATCTTTGGCTTAGTACAACTTAATGATGCTCAAAAATAGATATTTTATATGCATACTATTTATACAAAGTTAGTGATATTAAGCCTAATTGTCGGATGTATAATGGGATCATGTAAAAATGAAAAGAGTTATTCAACAATTCCACTAGAATCAATGTTGTTAATTGATATTTTAGTTAAGCCTGGTGATAATATAATTCCATTTAAACAAGATACATTTGCTTTTTTAGGATTACCTGGTGCAATTGGAACATTTGAAAATAATAAAGAACTACCGTTTTTAGTTTTAGGTAAGAATTTAGATGAGGAGTCTGAATTTTTATGTCATTTTATTGGTTCTATTAGAATAGAGACGGAAGAAAAAATAAGAACTTTTGGTATTGTAATACCAGTTTCCGATGATTATAGGACAATTGATGTAAATTCTTATACAGATTTAGCTACAAATCATCCATCGATTAAACTTTGGATTCAAGATTATTTTAGATTTGCATTAAGTGATGAAGTATTCAAGTCTGTTCGATGGAACAACGAAATTGATGTTTTGCGAAAGTTAAAGACAACTAACGACTAATATATAGCTTTTAATAAGTGAAGATAAAGGAAAGAATAGAGAAAAGGTTGAAATTAGATAATCGATTTACTATTGATTTATTTAATACAATAGAAGATGTTACTGAATTTTGGTTAGAAGCAACTAAAGAAGAAGATATATTCCTATCGGTAGAATATTTTCGAAGTTTAGAGGCTTGTCTACCAAAGGGTTTAAGTCAAAAATATGCATTATTGTATGAGCAAGGAGAAGTCATTGCATACTTTCCGATACAAGTAAGCGAATTCCAAGCTCAAGAAAGTATAAAAAATACAGAAAGTAAAGATTCAAGTACTTTACGAAAATCAATTGCAAAGTGTGTGAAAATAAATGGACTTGTTGCAGGAAATATGATAGTTTCTGGGGAATACATGTTTAGATTTATAAAGAATGGCTTTAGCGATAAGGAAAAATTTGAGATACTTGACAAGGTATTGACTTTCTGTACGAATATATATCAAACTAAATCAGTTCCTTTAAATGTAGTATTTACAAAAGATATACCTGTTGCTAGGAAACTAGAAGCAATAGGAATAACGAAAAGTAAATTTTCAGCATTTACAGTAGAGCCACTTATGGTTTTTCATATTGATAAAAAATGGGATCATTTTTCGGATTACATGACCGAGTTAACGAGCAAGTATAGAGTTAGGACTAAGCGAGCATTTAAAAAGAGTGCTCATTTAACTACTCGAGAATTGGATTTGGAAGAGATTGAAAATAGAGTAGACGAATATTTTCCATTGTATTTAGAAGTATTTGAAGGTTTAAATTTTAGTTTGTTTCAATTACCAAAGAACTACTTTATAAACCTGAAAAGATATTTGACGTCAAAATTTCGTTTCATTGTCTTGGAAGATTCTCAGAAAAATATAAAAGGTTTTTATACTTTGATACATAATAGAAAAGAGTTACATGCTCATTTTCTTGGTTATGATAAGCAAGAGAATAGAGAGAGCCAATTATATTTAAGTATGTTATATAAAATGATAACATATGGTATAGAGAATAAATTCAAGTTAGTAGATTTTGGTAGGACAGCATTAGAAATAAAGTCTAGTGTAGGAGCTGTACCTCATCATTATGAATTATATGCTAAACATACCAATAGTATAGCCAATTTTTTTATTGGGCCTATTATAAATATATTAAATAAGAAAACCGACTGGGAACCAAGACATCCATATAAGATTAAAGGTTGAAAAGGTTTAACAGACTTTTATTTGAATTATTTATAAAAGAAGGAGAAACTAACTAATTGAATACTAGTTTAATAGCCTTGAAATATTCTTAGAGAGGTTTAATAGGAGAACAAAATACATATTGATACTCATCCTATAATTACTGATTAAATTCTATCTGTGCCTTTTTGCAAAAGATGGATCCGTTGCTATTATAGCAGATTTTAATTCTACAACTTGATCGAAATCATATAAGCCTTCATTTGACGTTTCTAAATCTTCAAATACCATGCTTTTGTAATTACCATTACTAGCAAATTGACCTTCCTTGCCCGTTATTTCTAAACTTATAAAACTTAAGACAAAGGCAATAGCCAAACAAGCAGCAACCCCGCTAAGTACTTTTAATCTTAGCAATTTCTTCTTTTGCTTATTATTGTTCAAGCGACCTTCTACTTGATTCCATACTCTACGTGGAACCTCAATTGTATGATCTGTATGTAATTTCTTTAATTCATTCATGATTATCCTGCTCTTTCAATAAGTTGCTTTTTTTTAATAAGATCCCGAATCCTCTTTTTCGCTAATATCAATTGTGACTTCGATGTATTTATGCTTATCCCCAATTGCTCTGCTATCTCTCTGTGCTTGAATCCCTCTATTTCATAAAGATTAAAAATCGTCCGATATCCAGTAGGTAGATTTTCCAAAACTTTCATCAAATCATGATAAGCCAATGCAGGTGTAATCATCTCTGCCTCTCCTACATCATATGCCTCCTCCAATGCTAATGTGAAATTTCTTTTCTTTCGTAACTTCATCAAACATTCATTCACGACTATACGTCGCATCCATCCTTCAAAACTACCAGCTCCCTTAAATGAATTAATTTTTGTGAAAATCTTAAAAAATCCTTCGATCAATGCATCTTCCGCGTCCTCTTCATTTTTAAGATATCTCTTAACAACAGAAAACAACAATCCACTATATTGGTTATATAGATGTTTCTGTGCTTTCGCATCTTGATTTTTACAGAGTAATATGATCTTTTCTAATTCCAAATCTTATTTTTCACTTATTTTGTGACTAAAACTACAATACAGATGCATAAATTTTATAAAATGATGTATCACTAACCCAATTTTAACACTTAAATAGTAAATTTGCATTAATATGAAGATCATTTATACAATTTTTGTCCTCTTTTTGGCACCTGTAATGTGTACCAATAATACGAATATACCTAAGTATTTTCAATCTGAAAACGTAGTTTGGAAAGATTCAGATAAGGTATATATTTTAGTGCGTCATGCTGAAAAACAAACAGGAGATGATCCAGAACTTACTTCCGAAGGAGTTATAAGAGCTAAAAAATTAGCTTTAATTCTTGAAGGAATACAAGAAATGGATATCTATAGCTCCGACTATAATCGGACAAAAGCAACCATTGCTCCATTATGCGAAAAAATGGATGAAGATCGTATAATTTACGATGCAAGAAAACTAGATGAATTTTCTAAAGAGCTAGGTACCAAAGAAGCTGGTATTAATATTATTGCCGGTCATAGTAATACAACACCTTCACTTGCTAACAAATTATGTAACTGTTCTGTATTCCCGAATATTGATGAATCGGATTATACTAACATTTATGTCGTCGTCCAGTCGGACAGTCTATCAAGAACATACGTACTAAATTATTAATTTATAAAATTCCATATTATGGAAATGAATCGCGAGTTTTCTCATGCAGAAATCGAGGCTAAGTGGTATCAGCACTGGTTAGATAAAGGTTATTTTAAAAGTTCTCCTGACGATAGAGAGGCTTTTTCAATTGTCATACCTCCACCAAATGTGACTGGTGTTCTTCATATGGGCCATATGTTAAATAATACGATCCAGGATATCCTGATTCGTAAAGCGAGACTAGACGGTAAAAATGCTTGCTGGGTGCCAGGAACTGATCATGCCTCTATTGCTACTGAAGCAAAAGTAGTGAAGATGTTACGTGAAGAAGGGATCAAGAAAAGCGATCTTGGAAGAGAGAAATTCCTCGTAAGAGCTTTCGAATGGAAAGATAAATATGGAGGAATAATACTTACACAGCTCAGGAAGTTAGGAGCAAGTTGTGATTGGGATCGTACATCTTTTACCATGGATGAAACTCGTTCTAAAGCCGTTATAAAAGCATTTATTGACCTTTATAACGAAGGAAAATTATATCGTGGAATGCGAATGGTAAATTGGGATCCTGAAGCACAAACTGTTCTTTCAAATGAAGAAGTAATCTATGCAACTGAAAATAGTAGATTACATAAAGTAAAATATAAAATAGCAGGAAGTAATGAATTTATAACAATTGCAACTACTAGACCTGAAACGATTATGGGTGATTCTGCAATTGCTGTTCATCCAGACGATCCTCGCTACTCCCATCTCAAAGGTGCAAAAGCAATTGTTCCTATGGTTGACAGGGAAATTCCTATCATTTTTGATGATTATGTTGATCTGGAATTTGGAACAGGGGCATTGAAAGTAACACCAGCTCATGATGTGAATGATTATGAAATAGGCAAAAGACACAATTTAGAAACAATAAATATCTTCCATCCTGATGGTAGATTAAATGAAAATGCTCAGGTTTTCATTGGAGAAGATCGTTTTGTAGCTCGTAAAAGTGCTGTGAAGTTATTAGAAGAAATAGGTGCACTTCTTGATGTTGAAGATTATCAAAACAATGTTGGAAGATCTGAACGAACAAGAGCAGTTGTAGAGCCAAGATTATCTTTGCAATGGTATGTCGACATGAAGAAGTTGGTAAAACCAGCTTTGGATGCCGTTGAACAAGATGATGTTGAATTCTTTCCTAAAAATCAGAAAAATCTCTACCGACATTGGATGGAAAATATCCAAGATTGGTGTATTTCACGTCAACTTTGGTGGGGACATCAAATTCCTGCTTATTACATAAGAGACGAAGTATTTGTTGCTGATTCTTTAGATGGAGCTATTAAACAAGCTGAAGAAAAGCTTGGAAGATCAGTTTCTGCCGATGAATTGAAACAAGATGAGGATGTTTTAGATACTTGGTTTTCAAGTTGGTTATGGCCAATTAGTGTTTTTGATGGCTTTAATAACAAAGAAGAAATCGATTATTATTATCCTACAAGTGTATTAGTTACAGGGTGGGATATTATTTTCCTGTGGGTTGCACGAATGGTTATGGCAGGATATGAATGGAAAAATGAAAAGCCTTTTCAACATGTATACTTTACAGGAATGGTACGTGATAAGAAAGGTCGCAAAATGTCCAAGTCTTTAGGAAATAGCCCAGATGCATTAAAATTAATTGAAGAATATAGTGCGGATGGCGTACGTTTCGGAATGATGAATAGTTCGCCAGCAGGAGGAGATTTATTATTTGATGAGAAATTATGTGCACAAGGGAAAAACTTTATTAATAAGATTTGGAATGCATTAAAACTTATTAAAAGTTTCTCTATTGACGAGGAAATGCCAACGTCTGATAAAAATAAAGTTGCATTATCCTGGATTCGTAATGAAATGAGTAAAACACTGCATCAAGTAGAAAAAGATTTTACAACGTATCGATTATCAGAATCCTTAACTACGATATATAGCTTTATTTGGAATGAGTTCTGTAGTTGGTTTCTTGAAATGATCAAGCCTGAATACGGTGCAAAAATCGATAGAGGAACAGTAACAGAAACACTTGATGTTTTCTCTGATATGATGGTAATGCTACACCCGTACATGCCATTCCTCACAGAAGAGGTATTTCACTTATTGAAAGAACAAGATACTGACTGTTGTATTTCTGAGTATCCAAAACTTGACGATGCTGATGAATCTTTTTTATCGGAAATTAATGAGTTGAAAACACTTATTAGCTCTACAAGAGATGTTCGGAATAAAGCACAATTGAAGAAGTCTTTAAAAGTAGACCTGGCTTATACAGCTGAAAATTCACTTTTTTCAACGAATAATAAAGATGCCTATTTAAGTATTCTACAGCACTTGGCTGGCATTGAAAATGTATCGATTACTAAAGATGATAATACTGAGTTTACTGCTTTCTTAAGTGGAACATCTAAGTATTTTATTGATTTGCCTCAAGAACTTGACGCAGAAACAGAGTTGAAAAAAATCAATGAAGAAATAGTGTACTTGAATGGCTTTATGAACTCAATAAATAAAAAATTAAGCAATGAAAGGTTTGTTAACAATGCACCACCTGTTGTTGTTGAGAAAGAGCGTAAGAAATTAACAGATGCTGAAGCACGTATTAAGATTTTGGAAGAAAATAAATCGAAATACGAATAGACTTAGTTCACTCGTTTTTTATTCGTCTTGTAAAGGATATAATATCAATTGATGTTATATCCTTTTTATATTTTTGGGTGTCCCCAAAATGATAAGAATTAAAATCTTTCTTTTTTAAAGTTTTAGCTTATTATATGGACTCTTCTATGGATTATTAATGCTAATTTTTTACTTCTTCAATAATTAGGGATATACACAGGCTAACTGTTGATTATGATAATGATAATTCGGATTTAAAAGGTTAATAAGTATTCATTTTGGGCTTAAGCCCAAAATAAAAAGAACATGTCTTTATATAAAATTTATAATCGTTTTGAAGAATTGTCGATTATATACAATAAATTAAATCTATATTTAATATTGAAAACAATTAGATAATATGAAGTTGATTAAATCACTATGGATGCAACTTTAAGTGGAAAGCCCACTAATAACTGGAAAACGTATTGGCTGCTATTAAAAATAGCTGTAATCGCTTATATTGGGATATACTTTATATCCGAACTGACTTTGAAATTCATAGTCCCTGTAGAATCTATTAATCCTCCACCAATCGATGGAACAAAAGGATATTGGTTTGCCTTAGCATTTTTATTATTTTCAACACCTATAATATATTTTGGAAATTGTTTACTAGGAGGAGGATTAATAAAATTAAAGTTTGATCGATTGATGTTGTATCTTGGTTTGACAATGTTCTTAGGAAGTGGCTTGGAATTAGTAGTAAATCATCTTTTTGTTTTAGCTATTGATCGTCCGAGTTGGCTATATCACGTATGGCCTAAATATGGAGGTTTTACATCAGGGGTCACTTTTATTATGTGGCCATTATATGGATTTCACCTTTTGTGTTTTCATCATGCAATGACTAAACGTAAGAGTCCTTTGGTTTCTACCATTCCTGTAAGAGGAATAATGCTTGGAATTGATGCTATGATTATGGAAATGATTGCTAATCTGTTCTCTTTAATAGGGTTTAAGTCTTATTATTTTTATTATTTGTTTGGAGATTTGAATCATTTTACAACAATTGAAATATTTATACCCTATGTTATTGTTGGGTTCTTTACAATGAGTGTGTTCTATTTCTTGGACCGTCCAAAGATCCCCAAAATCATAATAGGAATTACTTGCCTTATTGCTGGTTGGTGTATTTTGTATTTTGGATAAAATGTCGGTGACGTTACCCCCATTAACTGCCGCTTTTTAATGTTCATTCATGTTAATTGGGTTAAATAGCTTTGTTTCTTTATGGCTAAATTCTTAAGATTTTGTATTTTCGTTTGGTATTAATCCGAAACAATTTATATCAATAATTGAAATCCATGCCACATAATGAAATAACTCTTTCTAAAAACTTTAAGAGACAAGCTTCTAAATCTATTTTTTCTATAATTCTATTTATTTTAGTTTACGTCTTCATGTTAGCTTTAGCTGTGGGACTTTGTGTAATATGTATATATGGTTGCATAATGATATTTGTTGCGAAACCTCATATTATGGCAATTTTGTTTGGTTTAGGTTTAGCTAGTTTAGGAATCTTAGTGCTTATTTTTCTTGTGAAATTTATATTCGCTTCAAACAAAATAGATCGATCTCATTTAATGGAAATAAATAAAAGAGAAGAACCCGAACTATTTAAATTAATAGAAGAAATTGTTAAAAAAGTAGACACTAAATTTCCAAAAAAAGTATATCTCTCTACAGATGTAAATGCTGCAGTATTTTATGATTCTAATTTCTGGAGTATGTTCTTACCCATTCGAAAAAATTTACAAATAGGTTTAGGACTAGTGAATACTGTTTCTAAACAAGAATTGACAGCAATATTAAGTCATGAATTCGGCCATTTCTCCCAGAAAAGTATGAAAGTTGGAAGTTATGTATATAATGTAAATCAAATAATTTTCAATATGCTTTACTCCAATGATTCGTATTCTAAATTGATTCACGGGTGGTCTAATATAAGCGGAATATTTGCGTTTTTCGTAGTTGTTGCAGTTAAGATCATAGAAGGTGTACAATATGTTCTAAGAGGTATGTATGGCATAGTTAACAGGAGCTACATGGGACTTTCTAGAGAAATGGAATTTCATGCTGATGAAATAGCCTCCACAGTTACTGGTTACGAACCTTTAAAAAATTCACTTTTAAGGATGTCTCTTGCCGACCATTCTTTTAATAACACTTTATCTTTTTATGAAAATAAGATAGTTGACAATAAAAAAAGTGAAAATCTTTATAAAGAACAATCCTTTGTGATGAATTTTATTGCTAATGATACCGAAATAGAAATTGTCAACAATCTGCCACAGCTTTCGGGTCAAGAATTCTCAAGATTTAATAAATCTAAGTTAGTTGTTAAAGATCAATGGGCATCTCACCCAAGTGTTGAAGATCGAATCGAAAGCTTAGAAAAAACGGGAAATACTACCACTAAATTAGATCATACTTCAGCTAATACAATCTTTACAGATATTGAAGCAACTCAAAGAAAGTTGACAAAAAAGATTTTCAAAGAAGTACAATACAAAGAGGATACAAGTTTTATTCCATTTACAGAATTCAAATCCCAGTATAAAGAACAATATCAAAAAAACTTATTTCCTAAAATTTTTAATTCGTATTATGATAACAAAAACCCTATACCATTTGACTTAAGTGAAAATAACTTTAACTCAGAAGATTTAAAATTTGAAAGCCTTTTCTCGGATGATTCTGTAGACCTGGTAATTAGTCAGTCTTCGCTTGAAAGCGATATGGAAACATTAAAATTAATTGCTGAAAAATCTATTCCTATTAAAACATTTGACTATGATGGGAAAAAATACAATCAGCGTGATTGTAAAAAATTACTTACATTATTAGAAAAAGAATCAAGCCAACTGAATGAAGCAATTAAAACTAATGACATTAAGATTTATAGATATTTCAAACACATTGCTAAGTCAAAGAATAAAGATTCGAAATTAGATAAGCTTTATTCAGATTTCTTTAAATACGATAGGATGTTTAAAAATAAAATGGAACTTTATACGAAATTGACATCTGCCCTTGAATTTGTCAATGTTACAACACCGCATGAACAAATTTTAATAAATTTTCAACAGCTTAGTCCACTAGAGGAAGAACTTAAAGCAGACATTAGGCGGATATTAAACGAAGACTTATATCAACAAGAATTAACACAAGAGATTAAAGATAATTTAGAAAAATATTGTAGTACAACTTTGAAATATTTTGGAAATGAAAGCTATTACGAAAACAATTTGAATACTTTATATGATGCCATAAATAGTTATGGGTTTTTACTTTCTAGAGGATATTTTATTCTTAAAAAGAAGGTTTTAGATTTTCAAGAGTAATTGTACACATAAAAATAATTTTATCAAGAGATGATTTAGATAAAAGTTAATTTTAGTTAAGGATTTGAATTAGAGTGTTTTATATGAAAAATTGTTGTCTATTCGATTAGAAAACTTCTAAAATTTTCCAATATATCTCTGTCTGGCTCATCCGATAAATATAAAAACTGTCCTCTTTTACCTACGATTTCATATCGAGGTACATTATACATTTGATACAATTCTCTAACTGCGCTGTGCGGAACTATTGCATGTATTCCTGTCGGTTGATGTTTTTCTATTGCCGCTCTCCAGTTATCTTCGGATTTGTCAATAGAAACATTCAGCATAACTACTCCTATACTTTCCATGCTGTCTCGCATCTCTCGATAATTATTGAATCCATTTATACACGGACCACACCAACTAGCCCAAAAGCTAAGATATACTACTTGTCCTTGAAAATCACTTAACTTCTTTTTTGTCCCATCTTCCATTGTCATTTCAAAATCAGAAGCGAATTCTTTAACAACTTCTTCTTCAATCATTGTAACTGGCATGTCTTGGCTATACACAGTAAAAGGACATAGCAAGCAAATTAGCAAGATCTTTAAATAGGTCATTGTAGTTTATGATTTAGAATGTGACGCGTATGAACT
>CAYOIL010000099.1:3301-13110 GCA_964403985.1 uncultured Saprospiraceae bacterium | reverse complement strand
CTCAATGGCTAACAGAAGAAGCTATTATGGCTGATATCGTTAAAAGAGATACACCTGTTATGTGTGTTATTGGTAATCCACCTTATAATAGAACGTCTAATAATGCTAGTAAATTTATAGTAAACCTATTAAACGATTACAAAAAAGATCTCAATGAAAGAAATCTAGTTCCACTAGATGATGATTATATTAAGTTTATCAAATATGGTCAACATTATATCGATAAAAATGGAGAAGGTATTTTGGCATATATTTCTAGTAATAGTTTCGTAGATGGCGTAACACATAGGCAAATGAGAAAAAATTTACTAGAAACATTTGATAAAGTTTACTTACTAAATCTACACGGTAACGCAAAAAAAAGAGAAAGGAGTCCTGACGGTTCACCAGATCAAAATATATTTGACATTATGACTGGTGTAAGCATAAATATTTTTATAAAAACTAAAAACAGCAAAAAGAAATTTGGAGAAGTTTTTCAATATGATTTATTTGGCAAAAGAGATTCAAAATATTTGTATTTACAAAATTCTGAAATCAAAAATATTGATTGGACAAAATTAAAGTTAAAGACAAATTTAGAACCTTGGATAAAATTTGATGATTCATTAGTCAATTATACTCAATATCCTTTTGTAACGAACATATTTAATGTTCAAACACCTTGCGTTAGGACTCATAAAGACAAAGAACTAGTTTCATTTAGTAAATTTGATTCTGAAACAAACCAAAAATATCTTTTTAAGGCATTTGACAATAGGTTTGTTGATTTTGATTTAAAGAAAATTGGTCGCTCTAGAATAAAAGTTATGCATAATATGTTGCATAAAGAAAATATCAGCCTGATATATCAAAGAGGTTGTTCGTCTGAAATTCCTCATACGCCATTTATATCGAAATTAATATCTGACCAAGGAGCAGTTAGACCCGGAACAACATCTACTTCGACTATGGCACCACTTTATGTGTACCCAATAAAACAAGATGGTGTATTTGAAGTAGACGAACGAAAACCAAACTTAAATGAGGAAAGTGTAAAAGCAATTAGTAAAAATACTGGTTTAACTTTTACTAACGAAAAAGAGGAAACCAAAGATACTTTTGCACCTATTGACATTTTGGACTACATCTATGCTGTCCTACACTCACCAACTTACAGAGAAAAATATAAAGAATTCCTGAAAATAGATTTTCCTAGAGTGCCTATTCCAAAAGACTTGAAAACGTTTTGGGAATTAGTGACACTAGGTAAAGAAATACGTGAAATTCATTTGTTAGAAAGCAATAAAGTTGAAAACTACATAACGGGTTATGAAATGGTAGAAGATGGAGAAAATGACCATAATGTAATAACAACAAAAATTGGAAAGAAAGATTGGGAAATAATCGATAACGAAAAGCAACTTGGTCGAATTTGGATAAATGAAAGTAAGTATTTTGATAAAGTTCCAGTCATAGCATGGGAGTTTTACATTGGTGGATATCAACCTGCTCAGAAATGGTTAAAAGATCGTCGTGGAAGGGAATTAAATTTTGAAGGTATTTTACATTATCAGAAGATCATAGTTGCCTTGACAGAGACTGATAGGATAATGAAAGAGATTGATAAAATAGAAATAGAATAAATGGAAGAACTGAAATTTACATACACAGAAGAAAAAGAACATATCCTAAATGCAATAAATCATTATATCGCCAATGAAAGACTAGAACTTAGTCAAGATTGGCAGTCTTTTTTAAATACTTTAATTAAAGAACTTAATGGATCTAAAAATAACAATAACATACAAATTGAAGGTAGAGAAGATTATATAGAGAGTATATTTACTGGTATAATTAGTGATTATATGAACGATAGAAATGCATATAATTCTGCAGAAAGAAAATTATATCTTAATGGCTTTTTGTATGTTAATAGGAAAACTATGTTTTAATTGATAAGTTAATACACTCGTTAACTTGCACCCTATTTGTACCTAAAAATCACAATTAACTGGTTATCAACACACATTACTTTTTGTATAGGGAAATGACGAATTGGTTCTGCGCTAGCAGAAATATCGACGATGAAGTCGATATAAATGAGGAACCGCAAATTGATTTTGCGGATGGGAGGCTAGAAAATCTTTGATTTTCATAATTTTTTCTGGTCCTTGAGCGACAAGGGAGTCGAAAGGCCCTGAGCGACAAGGGAGTCGAAAGGCCCTGAGCGATATGATATCACAATTTTTTTTGTTTTCACTTTGCTTTAAATTTTTCAAAAGTTTAATCTTTGTAATATAGTCGAAAGGTAAGTGCGCTCTTCAGGAGGAGTGAAGTACGACAGTGCTTCAAGCGAAGGAACCGCGAAAGCGGATGGGAGGCTAGAAAATCTTCTATTTTCATAATTTTAGTTACACTGAGCCTGTCGAATTGTTTTCAAGTAAGAATGTAAATGTTGTTTAAGCGTTGGCTCAGTGATCCATTACTTTAGGAAGGGTTCTTAATTTTAGAATCTAGCTTTGTTTTTAGATGATTCTTCTTTCAATTGGGCTTGTGATGATGTTTTTATTTGTATGAGTGGGTTTATCTTTTAAGTTGTCTTCATCTTTTCTCTTTTCACATAGAAAAACTGAAGCGTTGGAAGCAAATTAAATTATTTTAACTTCTTTCAAATAGCACTTTTTCAAAAATTCCTCTAACATTAAAGTTATCCAGATCATCATCTTCTAATATAATTGTTTCAAAACTTAGGTCAGTTGATTTTGGTTTAAGCGTTATTCTTTTGTGCCTCCATGAACCATCTATTTCTTCTTTAAGACTAGAATATTCTTTTACTGTATAGCTTGATCCAAAATTATTAGTCTCAAAGGTTTCGTGTTCACAAAGCACAATTAGCCCATCCCTACTTCCTGCTCCAGGTTTTCTAAAAAGACAAATCGATCCGTCAGGAATAATTTGATTCATAGATTCTCCAATTACTTTACAAGCAAAAAGATCTTTAGTCAAACGAATTCCTTCTGGAGGTTTAATCCATTCTGAATCCTCAACAGGTTGTATTTCAGAAAATGCTCCTGCAGCTGCTCTAAGATCATATAAAGGAATAGAATCTTCAAAAGGTATAGGGTTTGTTACATATTCTAATTGCGGTTTATCTTCTACCAATGTTAGATTAGGTTTATTAGCAATTTCAATTCTTTGGCTTAGGTATTCTCTTAATTGGGGATTACATATATATAAGTAAGTACCTCTAGTCCCTCTAAGCATTACCGTCTTATAAATATTGAGGATGTACGTTTTGAGTAACTCTTGATCTTGGATACCGTTTCAGCCGTTTGCATCAAAGTAATTTTCTTTAACAATCTCAATGGAATCGATTTCAGGATTGTATATTATTTCTTTACCGAATATTACACCTGTATAATTTAAATCATACCCTTGTGTAGTATGTATACAACCTACTTCATTAATAGCACCAGTAGAATTAATCCAATCCTTTGCTACACTATTCCATTTAAGTTGTAATCCATCTATATCAATGTCATAATCAGGTTTTCCTTCCTTATTTGATTGCCATTTCCAAGAATATCCTGCTACCATTCGACAAAGAGTATATTTTTCATTTTTTTCTTTTATCGCCTGTACAAAGTTTTTGATATTATTAAAAACTTTTAACTCATAATTTTTATGTTGAAAACTCCTTCCTTTTTCAACTTTTAACGATAAAAGTTCATCAATGTAATTAACATACCCATTGCCCCCCATTGCTCTAAACTGAGATTTCAATTGAAGCCTTTTATTTTTTAGAGTTTATCTGAAAACTCCAGTGAAACGTTGATTTTGAAGTAGTTTCGTTACGCAATTGTCTAATGCATAATTCGGGTTTAAACTAGAATTTCAATTACTTTTGCACCATCTAATTTAAAGCCTTTATGAAAACCAATACAGTATCTTGGATCGATAAAAAAAGATCTGCAACTGAGCTCAATTTTCTAATTGGAGAGCTTATGTATAAGAAAGGAGTTGAACTTATAATTTTTAGAAATTCTCTGAATGAGGTAAGTATATCGGAACTACTTAGTTTGCATGATTATGCTAGAGAATTTGTGGGAGAACCGATCAATATTGAGACATCAACGGTTATCGCGCGCGAAATGCTCCAAATGAGTTTGGAACTTTCTAAAATAGATATTGGCAAACTAAATGGGGAGTGGCTTCGTCGGCAAAACGATTTTTCGTCTGTTCGTGCATTTCTTGAAGAAGAACTCAAAGACTTGAAAACTGGTCCGGATATGGATTGGCAGTCACCAGTTGATGTTGTGTTATATGGTTTTGGTAGAATAGGTAGACTTTGTGCTCGTGCTATTATAGATATGACAGGAATAGGGGCCCAACTTCGTCTGAGAGCAATCGTAACTCGAAATAATGATCCGGCACAAATTAAAAAGCGCGCTGATTTACTACGTATGGATTCTGTTCACGGTCCTTTCAAAGGTGTAATTTCAGTCGATGATGAAGGTCGTAAAATGATCATTAATGGTGAGGAAATTCAAATGATCGCTGCAAGTAATCCTGCGGAAATAGACTATACTTCGTTTGGTATCGATAATGCATTAATTATAGATAATACTGGTGTTTGGCGAGATAAAGAAAGCCTGTCTAATCATACACATTCCAAAGGAGCAAGCAAGGTTTTATTAACGGCACCAGGAAAAGGGATTCCCAATATTGTCTATGGTGTTAATCACTTAAATGAAAAATCCAATGATCATAATGTGTGGTCTGCTGCTTCTTGTACTACAAATGCAATAGTTCCTATTTTAAAGGTAATAGATGACAAATATGGGGTTGAAAATGGACATATTGAAACGATCCACGCCTATACAAATGATCAGAACTTACTCGACAATATGCATAAGAAACATAGGAGGGGAAGATCTGCAGCGCTTAATATGGTAATCACAGAAACAGGCGCAGCAAAAGCTGTATCTAAAGTGATGCCGCATCTCGATGGTAAACTTACAGGTAGCGCTGTTCGTGTTCCAACACCCAATGGGTCTCTCGCCATTATGAATTTGAGCGTGAAAGATGATGTGACTGTGGATGGAATTAATGCGGCGATAAAAGAAGCGGCTTTGGAAGGGCCTCTTCGAAATCAGATCAGATATAGCTTCGAAAAAGAACTTGTTTCTAATGATATTATTGGAAATTCATGTTGCAGTGTTTTTGATTGCCCTTCTACTAAGGTATCTGCCAATAAGAAAAATATGGTTCTTTATGTTTGGTATGATAATGAATATGGCTACACCCAGCAAGTAATAAGGCTAGCAAAGTATGTGATGAATGCCCAACGTAAAATTTATGATTAATGAGGCTTGAAGGAGAATCCCATATTTAAACAACTATGTTTCGAAATGCTACGTTCAATAAAAAAATCAACTCTTGAGATATTTCAGTCTTCTTCTTTTTCTTAGCCTTTTTGCCAATGCAAACGCAAGCACATTCTATGTTTCAACGACAGGAGATGACACCAACAATGGAAGTCTTTCTTTGCCATTCGAAACTATACAACATGCAACGAATCAGTTGTTGCCTGGAGATACATTATTCATTAGAGGTGGAACATATTTTGAAAAGATTTTCTGTAACGCTTCAGGAACATCGACTAATCCTATTTTAATATCTGCTTATCAAAGTGAGCAAGTTTTTATTGATGGCTCAGGAGTTGTGGGGAATGAATTGTTTGTTCTCAATGCTAAAAATTATATTACACTTCATGGAATCACTTTTCAAAATAACTATATCCAAGGTGCAAAAGGAATCTATATTTTAAGTAGTGGTGAAGGAATAACAATAAGCAATTGTAAAGTTCAAAATATTGGTTGGACGACAGATCCTCTTGGTGATCCATATTCTGTAACACCTACTGGACAAGCACATGGTATAATTGTTAATGGAAGAACTGTTGAAGGAATAAAAACATAAGCATAGTCGATTGCAACATCAATAATATAATTTCTGGAAATAGTGAAGCCCTTACTTTGGTAGGAAATGTGGATACTTTTATACTTGAAAGAGACACGGTTTATAACACGAAAAATATAGGAATCGTAGTTGCAGGACATTATTCTTGGGCTGTTGATGAAGAAGTTGATGCATCATTAAATCAGGCCCGAAATGGAATAATTAAATCTTGTATTACCTATGATAATAGACGATTTTCCAATGTCGATGCTCCTGCGGGGATTTATGCAGATGGGCAAAAAACGTAGTCATTACAAGAAATACGAGCTATAGTAATGGGAATGGAATGTCAGCAGGTTGCGAGAATGCTGGTTTTTCTGCTAGCAATATTTCAATAAGTAATAATTTGATTTATGCGAATGATAATCAAGGGATTTATTTTGGAAGTAATGCAGGGCAACTTGAGAATAGTATATTGAAAAACAATACGATTGTCGAAAATGGAACCTTAGGGGATTTTTATAGTGAGGTAAGTTTGCAAAATAGTACAAACTGTTATATCGTTCAAAACATTTTAATTCCTAGATCTTCTTCTCATTATGCTGTTTCGATATTTGGCTATGCTGTTACGGGTTTAGTTGTTGACAATAACTTGGCGTATCGGTATGATGAAAATGAAGTATTTTTATATGTTGAAGGCACACCCTCACAATTTACACCGAGTAATTCACTTAACGAGAATCCGCTTTTTATTGATCCATCCATCCTTAGCCCAGATTTTAATTTACAATCTACTTCCCCGGCGATTGACCAGGGCTTATTGAGCTATACTATGATTGACTCATTGGATCAAAACAATGAAGATCGATTAATAAATGGAAAACTAGATCATGGAGCTTTGGAACGTAATGATGGAGGATGTCCTAGCACGTTGACTATTGATGCAACTTATTTTATTTCAGGAAAATTCACAGCCAATCAAGATATAATTTTTCAAGATGCTGGCTTGACTTCTTCTGGAAATATTAATCTATTTGTTCCGTTAGCCACAGTTCCTGAAATGTTTAGTTTGGAACATACAATGGAAGTGAATGCAAATGGTTGTCAACAATAATATTCTAGTATTTTGGGCGCTCGGGCGCTGTATTCCGGGTTTCGCTAGTCGCTCATCATCACGCAAAAGCGTGACGACAAGCCCTTCATGTAGCTAGCGCAGCATTTTATTCTTTATAAGTTATTGCCAAAGGCTAAATGATCGTCCTATTATCGCCAAACATCCAAGATTCCTCCCATTACTGCAACACATAATGTCCAAAAAATAGCATTTAGTAAATTAGTTTTCCAATGAAATTTATGAAAGATTCCCAATGAAACGATCACTGGAATTAAAAAAGAAACTCCAATCAATGCACCATGTAATGCACCATGACCAAATGTAGCATGCGTGTTTATAAATAATTCACCGGCCTCATTAACATCTTTGTGAACGAGTTGAAGAACAAAATTTAATGAAATTGATAATAACATTGCGAGTAATACAGAACCACCATAGGCAATCGCCATATTATTAGGTTTTAATTCTTCTTCTGTTTTATCCAAAGATTTCATCCATGCTTTTCCAAATAATGGACCATAATAAATCCCTCCCAATATCGCTGGGATTAATCCCGCTACTATAATAGCGATGTAGTTTGTGTTTAAATCTACCATAATATTTAAGTTAGTTTTATTTTGAAAGTAAAAGATACTACTTTTTAAATATAACTTAAAATACTAGTCCGCTTTTCTAGATAAACTTAGATACCACTCAACTTAAATACGACACGTCTATTTGGTGGATAATATTCTCCTTCTACAGGTTCTTTTAGTGGTTTACTTCCTCCATACCCTACAGTCATTATTCGGGAAGAACTAATTCCTTTATCTACTAAATAGCTAGAAATCTTCTTTGCTCGATTCTCTGATAATTCTTGATTTTTAGCTTTATCTCCAACTACATCCGTATGTCCTTCAATAACTACAGTCACTAATGGATTGTCTTTCATAAATCGGGCAAAAACATCTAGTGCTTCAAAGGAGGTTGGTAATACATCAGATTTAGCTTGTGCAAATTGCACATCTTTAGGAATGAATTTTTGCGCCTTTTCAATTGTCATTACTTCCTTTTGAACAATTGGAGGAGCCTCTTTCTCAACAATAGGCGGAGGAGTTTTTTCTTTGACTTTTGGTTTAGAAACAACAATTGGTTTTTCTTTTTTAATAACTGGAGGTTCTATTTTTTCAACGATTTCTTCAACTTCTATTTTTTCTATAGGGCGTAAAAAATTCGCCATTGGAATTGTTTTGTAATTATATTCTACCCCAAAGAAATATTCTCCCCATGATTGATCTTCTGAGGCTTTTTCAATATCCCACATTAATTGGACTTCCGCTTCGTTCAGTGCATTAAAGTATTCCACTTTTAAGTCATATTCTTTATAAGCTTCTAATACTTTCTTCCCTTTAAAAACACCAAAATCATTTAAATCCCACTGATTGATAACTAATTCACCATCAATCCAAACTCTTATTCCATCGTCTACAATTGCTGAAAAGATATAAATTGCGGTTTTACTAGTAACCAATTTTCCAGTCCAGCGGATTGAACAATAATGTGGATCAATTCCGTTGACAGGAGCTGTTTCATTCCAGAATTCTTCAATATTATTCACATATTTTTTAGAAACAAATGTCTCAAAATCTGTCCCATTATAATACTCTGCCAACAATCCATGTTGACTAAAACAAAGAAGGGGACTTAGCATTGCACAAATAAAAAAAACATAAACTAAATTAGTTATCTGTTTCATAACTTACCATTTTAGAAAAGTAAGATACAAAACTTTAGGATTCTATATTAAGTAAATCTATAAGCCTATGATTTTTATGGATTAAAGTAATATTTGCAATCGTATAAAAGAGGTTTAACTTAAAGTCAGATTTTATTATCTTGAGGACTATAATTGCAATTATGTTCAAGAAAATACTTCTCACTTTACTTACCATTATATTAGTTTTCATATTAATTGTTTTGCTAGGACCCAATAAACAATTTGAAACTATACATTATAATACTTCATTTTCTATTCCTAGTATTGATGACTTAGATGAATATATTGCTACTCACGAAGCTAAATTTTCTTTACGCGAAGACAATCAAGCAAGAATCTACTGGAATGATTCTATCCCACAACAAACGGAATATGCAATTGTAAATTTACATGGATTTGGTGCTAGTCCCATGGAAGCGAGCCCATTTAATATTGAACTTGCTAAAAAATACGGAATGAATATTTACCTAGCAAGAATGAATGGTCATGGTTCCGATGAAGAATCTATGATGTTAAATATAAGTCCTCAAAAAATGATGGATAGTGCATTGGAAGCGGTAGAAGTTGGCAAGAAAATAGGAAAGAAAGTAATCTTATTAACGACTTCTACTGGTGGAACTTTGAGTACTGGATTAATGGCAAATGATGAGGAAATTTTTGCAGCTATTAATCATTCACCCAATTATGAATTAGCTGATCCTACCAGTCACATTTTATTAAAACCATTTGGTTTACAGATTGCTCGTCTTGTAAAAGGAGGAAAATTTCATTCTTGGGATCCACCGCAAGGAGCAGAACAATATTGGACAATTAATTACCGAATTGAGGCATTACAAACCTTGAGGACATTAATTAATAAATTAGTTACGAAAGAAAATTTATCTAAGATAAAACAGCCGGTTTTAATAGCGGGCTATTATAAAGATGAAGAGAACCAAGATGATGTTGTTTCTGTAAAAGCAATGGAAGAGGCATTTGAAAATCTAGGAACCGAAG
>CAYOIL010000099.1:0-3291 GCA_964403985.1 uncultured Saprospiraceae bacterium | reverse complement strand
TTAAATTACCAGATGTTGGAGCACATGTTTTTACAAGCCCATTTTTTACTGAAGATTTAGTATCTGCCAAAGCAATTACAGAAGGTTTTATAGAAAATGTTCTTCAAATTGAAGAGAAGAAAAAAGTCGAATTAATTGCTAATTAATAGATTTTTTAGGCATTAAATATTTTTATTTATAGGCGCTCGAGCGCTCCATTCTGGCTTACGCTATTCGCTCATTATTGCGCAAAAAACTTGACGACAAGCCTTATACCAATAGTGTTTTTGGATGACAATAAAATATTTGAAATTATTCAAAGGTAGATGAATCAAGTAATAGAAGAATAGCCGTTGCTATTTCAATATTTTTTCATGAAATATAAGAAAGAATAAATTAAATAATTACAGTTAATTCAAGACAGAAATGGTATTTTATGCAGCTAGCGTGATTATACAGTCAATTAGTGCTTTTGAACATTAATTTTAATACATTTACCAAAATAAAACGATTTAATTTGATTCGATCAATTACTGAAAAAGATATTCCAGCAATTAAAAATGTATTAGACAATTGCGACCTTTTTCCTGCCGAGTATCTAGATTCTATGATTTCGGCTTTTTTTAATGGCAATCCCCAACATCATCTATGGCTAACTTATGAAATTGATACAATTCCAGTTGCTATCTCATTTTGTGCACCTATGGAACTGACAAATGGAACGTATAATTTATATGCGATTGGTATTCACAATCAGAATCAAAGAAAAGGGATAGGATCAAAATTAATAAGCGAGATTGAAAATACATTAAAACAACAGAAGCAAAGAATATTAATTATAGAAACATCAAGTTCCGATAATCAATTAGGTGCACGGAATTTTTATTCTAAAATTGGATATACCCACGAAGCAACTATTAGTGACTTTTGGGATGAAGGTGATGATAAATTAGTATTCTTAAAAAAATTGTAATCATTAAGGAATAACATTTGGGTTCAACCCAAAAGACTGATTGGAGTTGAGGTAATATTTGGATACCATTCTTATCATTCAATAAATCAGGCTTTTTCACATTTTATATACAATCAAAGGTATAATCTAAGATGTCTGAGACAAATGTTGATTAAAAAAGCTTTAACAACACATTATCCGAATCGTCAATATAGTTATTTAATTTTATAAAAATAGTTATATATGAAAGGTATCGTTTTTACGGAGTTTTTGGATATGGTTGAAAAAGAGTTCGGCTATGAAGTAGTAGACCATATTATAGAAGAGTCAAAACTTGATTCTGGCGGTGTTTATACATCTATAGGAACATATCCACATTCAGAGATTGTGCAATTATTGATGAATTTATCCTCAAAAGTTTTAGTAAAACCTACGTTATTACTAAAAGCCTTCGGTAAATATTTATTCGAAACGTTTGCAAAAAGTTATCCCCAATTTTTCTCTGCGGTAGATAATGCTTTTGATTTTTTAAAATCGATTGATAACCATATTCATGTGGAGGTTCTTAAATTATATCCAGATGCGACCTTGCCTAAATTTAATACATTTTTGGAGGACGAGAATGAAATGCGAATGGTTTATAGGAGTGAAAGAAAAATGGCAGCATTAGCTGAAGGTTTAATGGAGAAATCAATTGAATTTTATAATCAAAAAGCTGAAATAACCACTAAGAATTTATCGGAAGATGGAACTGAGGTAGAGTTTCGAATTCAATTATTGTAAATGGAAAAAGAAATTGAGTTACTTAAAAAGCGACTCCAAAGAGAACGACTAGCAAGAAAACAAGCGGAACAGATTCTTGAAGATAAAGCTTTAGAATTATATAAAGCGAATGAAAGTTTAGAGGATAAGATTAGAGAGAGAACAAGAGCACTTCAGCTTAGTGAAGAAAAATATAAAGAAGTTATTTATCAAGTAAATGACATTATTTATAGTACCGATTTAGAAGGTTTTATCACGTTTATAAATTTGAAAGGTAGTTTTGCATTTGGGTATTCAATAGAAGAAATAGTTGGGAAGCATTTTAGTGATTTTGTTCCAGATGATTATAAAGAAAAGTTAATTTCTTATTACGTCAATATTCGAAATAATAATATAGAAACAGATTATTTTGAGCTACCTATTCAATCTAAAGATTCAAAAATTTATTGGTTAGGACAAAATGTTAATCAAGTTTTAAATCCTAATGGGACAAAGTATTTTCATGCTGTTGCAAGAGATATTTCTTTACGTAAAAAGACAGAAGAACAATTAGGGAAAGCAAGGTCAGCACTTTTAAAAAGCGAAATTAAATATAGATCGGTTTTGGAAAACATGGATCTAGGACTTATGGAGGGTGATCTAAATGGAAAGGTCACGAGGGTATATGACAGGTTTTGCAAAATGATTGGTTATGAAAAAGAAGAATTGGTAGGAAAAGACGCCATTAATACATTAGTAGTAGTAGGTTACGAAGAGGTATTAATTTCAAATGATCAGAGTCGTCTTGAAGGTGAATCAAGTGTCTATGAAGTAAAGTTAAAGCGTAAAGACGGAGAAGAAATATGGGTATTAATAAGTGGGGCTCCTTTTTACGATGAATTTGGTAAAGTAATAGGATCTTTAGGAATTCATTATGAGATAACAGATAGAAAGAACTTAGAAGCTAACTTAGAAATAGCAAAAGAAAAAGCGGTTCATGCTCAACAAGCAGAGCAACAATTTCTTGCGAATATGAGCCATGAAATTCGTACTCCGTTAAACGCAATCATAGGAATGTCTCATCTTTTAAAGGATACAGATCCTAATGAAAAGCAAGTTGAATATATTGATATTCTTTCTAATTCTATAGGAAGAATTATTACTTCTACTTTAGGAATATATAAAATAATTAGTGGTGCTTTTGGAGCATTTAGAATGGATGTTCTTGACAAGGTTGGTGGCTGGGATATAGGTCCTGGTTTAGATGGCGACATCACTGTAAAAATACGAAAATCGGGATTTAAAACAGTTTTTTCTCCTACTGCTGTTTGCCTAACTAATGCTCCTTCAAAATTTAAAGTTTTAACAAAACAAAGATTACGATGGGATAAATCTATTATTAGATTTAGGGTAAGAAAGCACAAAGATGTATATTTTCCTCACCAAGGGTTTTCATGGAGTAATTTTTTCGCACTTTTTGAAAACGTATTTTATAATATAATATTGGATTTAACATGGTGGATTTATATAATTGACATGGTAGTAAATTATTCATCCGCATTAAATTTCATTGTTTATATGAATCTTACTTTATATTTCTGTGTGGCTTATGTTCAAAT
>CAYOIL010000098.1:1180-13116 GCA_964403985.1 uncultured Saprospiraceae bacterium | reverse complement strand
GCTGTCGGAAGCGCAAAGTAACACCGAAACGCTGGATATTGCGGTCTCGGCAATCGCCGTTATCGAGCTTGCGGAAACGCAGGTCAACAGCGAATCGCTCATCACGTCAGCGGACGGCACCGTCACGTTGACGCTGGCTGAAACGCAGACCAACACCGAGACGCTGGCTGCAACCGGGTTTACACCCACCAACGTTCTTGCGGTCTCACTGACCGATATACAGGCGAACGCCGAACAAGTGTTCGCCGCCAACCCGAACGCGAGCTTTCGCCGCGTTTTCAACCTTGAAGGGGTTCTGTAATGCCTGCCACTGAAAGCGGCCAAAACCTGCAATTGAACGCGCTGCAAGACGTCATCGGCTTTGTCAGCGCCCACACCGGCGCGCCAGGCGATACCGGCGCCAATGAAGTCAGCGGCGCGCCGTACTCGCGCGTCGCCTACGCCTTCCCGGAGCCGGCCGGCGGCGAGATTGACGAAACCGGCGACGTGGACATCGACATCCCCGGCGGCACCACGGTGACGCACGTGGCGTTCTACGCTGCCGCGTCTGGCGGCGCGCCGGTGTATTGGATCGTCCTGCCGTCGGCGCAGACGCAGCCAAGTGACTGGATTCTACGGATTAGTCGGGCTCTGATCGGCTTCTAATCGTGACCATGTTCGCGGATGGAACACAGGCGTTGGACGATTTCGTCATGGTGCAAGGCGATGACGCCTACCTGGACATCGTGGTCAAAGACCGCGAGACCAAACAGCCGCGTGAAGTGTCGAACTTCGCGAACGCGTTGTGGGAGCTGGAAGGCGTCGAAACGCAAATTGTTAAATCCCTGCAAGGCGGGGGCCTCGTGGCGTTGAACAGCACGACATTCCGAGTGTGGCTCGACAAGACCGACACCGCGGATTTGCGCGGCCTGTACTCACACCAACTGCGGCTGGTAGATGGCCAGGGGGACCAGCAAGTCGTGCTGTCTGGCACCGGCCGTTTCGACGCTCAAGTCTTCGCGTGAAAGCGCCCTACCGAGACGAATACGCCGAACAAGCGTTCAGGTTGTGCCTTCTAGGGCACGATGACGCCGACCTGGCGAAAGCGTTCCAGATTGAGAAATATGAGCTGGTCGAATGGCGTTTGCGCCAACCCGAATTTGCCGACGCCTGCAAGCGCGGGCGGCTGCACGCCGACGCGGCGGTTGCCGAGTCGCTTTATCGCCGCGCGACGGGCTACGACTATCAAGAAGAACGCGCGTTCGCCTTTCAAGGTCACGTGACCACGGCGATGGTCGAGAAGCACATACCGGCAGACATCAAAGCAGCCGTGTTTTGGTTGACCAACCGGACGAAGAAATCGTCACATCCTTGGGCGCAAACTGTCGAGCACGTCGGTGACGAAGACGCGCCGCTGCTTATGCTGAAAGGGGTTAAGTTGCCGGAAAAAGATGGAACTGACGCCTAAGCAGACGCAGGCGATGACGTCGCCGGCTCAAGAAATCATGTATGGCGGCGCCGCTGGCGGCGGCAAGTCATTCCTAATCCGAATGGTTGCGCTCACGTACTTTGACAAAGTGCCGGGGATACAGATCTACCTTTTTCGCCGGTTGTCGAAGGACCTAATGACCAACCACCTTTACGGTGAAAGCGGGTTCTTGTCGCTGCTGGCGCAGCCTATAAACGCCGGCCGCGTCAAGGTCAACGAGCAGAAAGGTGTGATCCGGGATACGCGCACCGGCGCAATGATTCACCTTTGCCACTGTCAGTATGAAAAAGACAAGTTCAGCTACGACGGCGACGAAATGCACGTCTTGTTGTTCGATGAGTTGACGCACTTTTCCGAAAGCATTTACCGATTCTTGCGCGGCCGAGTTCGCGTGTCTAAGAACCTGAAAACGAACCTGGCACTACCGCGCATCATTAGCGGCACCAACCCCGGCAACATCGGCCACAATTGGGTTCGGCGCTGTTTTGTTCGAGGCTGTAGGCCGCTGGAAATCCGCAAAATGCCGCCGGCAGAGGGTGGATTCACGCGGCAGTTCATCCCGGCGTTCCTTGAAGACAACCCGCATTTGAATCAGGAGCAGTACGCGGCGACGTTGTCTGGCCTGGGCAACCCCACGCTGGTGCGCGCCAAGCTGCGTGGCGATTGGGACATCGTCAGCGGCGGCATGTTCGACGACTTATGGAACGTCACGACGCAAGACCGCATTGTCTTGCCGGCGTTCAAGATCCCCAAAGAATGGACCGTCACGCGGGCATTCGATTGGGGGTCAAGCAAGCCGTTTAGCGTCGGCTGGTGGGCGCAGACCAACGGCGAGGATGTCACTTTGAGGGACGGTCGCAAGCTGTCACTGCACGCCGGGTCACTGGTTCGCGTGCATGAATGGTACGGATGCAAGCCCGGCGAAAGCAACGTGGGTTTGAAAATCCAACCGCGGGAGATTGCGAAAGGCATTCGCGAGCGGGAGCATTTTATGTCCTTCAAGGTCAAGCCAGGGCCGGCGGATAGCAGTATTTTTAGCACCGAGCGCGGCGACAGCATCGCTGACGAAATGTTTGAGGCGCCGAACAAGATACGGTGGTTGCCGGCAGATAAATCGCCCGGCTCACGGATCAACGGCGCTGCGCTCATGCGCGCCCGTCTGGCGGCTTCGATTGAAAGACCGATGGAAGCGCCAGGCTTGTTCACCTTCGACCACTGCCGAAATTTCATCGACTTGATACCGATCATGCCGCGCGACGAGAAGAAAACCGACGACGTGGACACGGAAGCCGAAGACCATATTTATGACGAAACCAGGTATCGCGTGCTGCAACCCGATTACAAAGGGTCGGTCGGCACCGCAACGGCGCACTGACAAATGACAGTCACACACCAGCACAAGCAATACGCGGATTATCTGCCCGTTTGGAAAAAGAGCCGCGACGCGGCCGCGGGTTCGCGTGCGATTAAGCAAGGTGGTGAAAAATATTTGCCGGTGCTGAGCGGGCAAGACGGCGCGCAGTCGGATGAGTATCGCGGCTACCTGGCGCGCGCGTACTACTACAACGCCACCGGCCGGACGATCGACGCGCTTAGCGGCATGGTGTTCCAGGCGGAACCTGAAATCAGCGTGCCGCCGGGGCAAGAAGATTTTGTCGGAGACGTGACCCTTTCGGGTTGCTCGCTCACAGAACTGGCGAACGAAATCCTGGAAGATTTGCTGCGCGTCGATCGCTACGGCGTGCTGGTGGACTTCGAAGGCAGCACGGAAGGTCTTACGCTGGCGCAGGCAGAGCGCGAGAACAAGCGCCCGAAACTGGTCGGCTACCGCGCCGAAGACATCACCAACTGGCGCTATGGTCGCGTCAACGGCGCTTACCAACTGACGCTGGTGGTGCTGCGCGAGTATGTCGAGCGGGAGAAAGACGCCGGCGCGTTCGTGACCGAAGTGGATACGCAATACCGCGTGCTTCGCCTGGTGGAAGGTGAGTCGTTGCCGGTCTACGTGCAAGAACTTTGGGTTAGCACCGGCAAAGAAGGCGAATACCGCCTGGAAAATGCTTTCTCTCCGATCATGAACGGGCAGACGTTCAGCTATCTGCCGTTCCGCATACTGTCTCAGAATGCCGGCCCAGACATCGAAAGTTCGGCCATGATGGATTTGGTGGAAGCGAACCTGGCCCACTACCGCACGTCGGCAGACTACGAACACGCGACGCACATGGTCGGCCTGCCAATGATTTTTGGCAGCGGTTTTGCCCTGGCCGAAGGTGAGTCCGTACCCGTCGGCTCGGCCGTCGTCTATACCCGCGAAGACCCCGGCGCGAAAATGGAATTTCTCGAATTCACCGGCGCTGGCCTGGGTGAGTTGCGGTCTAATCTGGATCGCAAAGAAAATCACATGGCGTCCCTTGGCGCCCGCCTTCTGCAAGAATCATCGCGCGCCGTTGAGACCGCGCAGGCCGTGCAGACCAAACAGACCGGCGAAAACAGCGTGCTAGCTTCGCTAGCCAAAGCGATCAGCAAAGGTCTGACCTGGGCGATGAAAATCGCGGTCGAGTGGCAAGGCGGGTCGCCGGACGAAGTCGAAGTGCAGTTGCAAACGGACTACTTACCCGACGTCGTGGACGCGGCAACCGTCACATCGCTGCTAAAGGCGGTACAGCAAGGTAACCTGTCGAAAGAATCGTTCGCCTACAACCTGCAACGCGGCGGCTACCTGCCACCTGAAAAGACAATTGACGAAGAGCTAAACGACATCGAGCAAGGCGACGTGCCGCCGGCGTTTCCGGGCCTGCCGACCCTGCCAGGGCAGCAACCGCCAGCGGACCCCGGCCAGGACCCCGACGACCTGAACGATGACACCTGACGTTAACGAACGTCTGCTAGACGAACAGATACGCCACCAGATACACACGCTGCGACTCACCAGCGGTATTGCAGGGCGACTGGTGGCACAGCTTGAGCGTTCAGAATTCCGCATCATGGCGCGGCTTACGGAGCGCCTGGCGCGGATCGAAGAACGCGGGTTCGACACCGGCCCGCAGACGACCCGGCGCCTGGAACAAATGCTAATCGAATTCCACAACGCCCGTGAAAAGGTGCAGGCATCCGCCGGCGATCAACTGCGGTCGGAACTGGAAGAATTCGCCGCGTATGAGCAGACATGGCAACTGCGACACGTCGAAGACGCTGTCACGCCGGTGGGTTTGAACGTGACCGCACCCTCACTGGCCAGGACGCGCGCTGCGGCCTTCTCGCAGCCGTTCCAGACGCGCTTGCTGAAAGGCTGGCTGGCGGACCTGGCCTCCAACGAACGCCGCCAGGTCGCCACGGCGGTGCGCTCCGGCATTACGGAAGGACTGACAACGCCGCAGATCGCTCGCGAGGTTCGGGGCCTTTTGGGCACCACAACCCGGCACGCGACGGCGATTGCGCGCACGGCGACCAACCACGTGGCCAACGCGGCGCGGAAAGAAGTCGGCCGGGCCAATGCAGACATCATTAAAGGCGTGCGCTACGTGGCGACGCTGGACAGCCGCACGACGCCTATTTGCCGCGCCCTGGATGGTAAAGTATTCGATATAGACAAGGGGCCGAGACCGCCGCAGCACATCAACTGCCGGTCAACGATCACGTACGTGCTCAAAGGCTTGTCAGGGACGACCGGCACGCGGGCCAGCTTCCGCGGCGAAGTGCCGGCGGCAGAGACTTACAACACCTGGCTGCGCAAACAGCCGCGCGAGTTCATCGACGACGTGCTCGGCAAATCCCGCGCCAATCTGTACCTTAAAGGCAAGCTGACGCTAGATAAATTCGTTGACAAATCAGGACGACAATACACCATTGCGGAATTGCGACAGCGGCAGCCCGAAGCGTTTAAACGCGCCGGCTAAACGGTGCCCAGTCTGCGCAGCTGAAGGACTGCCGAGCGACGCGACCGTGAAATTGTATCTAGGCAAGCGGGGCCGCGGCGTGCATCATTGCGCATCTTGTTTTATGAAAGGCAGGCTAACGCAGCGATGAGTGTTAAAGTGTGGGCCGATTCAATTCGCTTGTTCGTGGATGAAAAAGGCGCTGTTTGTGGTTGCGAAACCGCAGACGGACATAAAATCCCGATAAACGGCGCCACCGTCTTTGCCGCTAATGGCAAGCACCAAAGTGCAACGCTGGAAGTGTCTGTGGCGGTGCTTCCCGTTTCTGAATCAAGGACTCTGAGCAAAAAATGAACGTTCGAGATTTGGAACAGGCTCGCAATTTGCTGGTGAACTGCGGCTGCATGACTGAAATCATGGCCGACGAAGTCGGCACCCGAATTCGCCAACTCGCCGCCGCTGCGGCGCTGCTGCAACCGCCAGCCGAAAGCGAACCTGACGACGAAGACCCGGAAATTACCGGGTAGCGATTTCCGGCTGCGCGAGCAGCAAACATCGCCCGCCAAGCGGGCACGGCCTGACGCCGGCATCCGCCGGCGTTTTTGTATCTGTCACCCGCGAAGCGGGCAACCTAAAGGGAATGACACATGCCTTACGAACTGAGCGGCGTAACCGTAGACCTGTCTGAAGTACCAGAAGCCGCGCGCGACGCTGCGTTCGCAGCCATCGAGACCGCACACGAGACTGCCGTCGGCGGCCTGGTGCGAAAGCGCGACGAACTACTGGCGCGACAAAAGGACTTGCAAACGCAACTGCGCGAAGCTGGAAACGGCGGCAACTCGGACAAGCTTTATGCGCAGATCAACGAGCTGCAAGACAAGCTGACTGAAGCGGAGGCGGCAGTTGGAAAGGCGGAGCACGAAAGAGGTGTGGCCATTAAGCGCGCCGACGCCGCCGAACAGAAAGCCGGCGAGGCGGTTGCGGCCCACGATTCGCTGGTGGTGGATAGCGGCTTGAAATCGGCCCTGGCCGAAGTCGGTGTCACCAACCCTGCGCTTTTGGAAGGTAGCCGCGCACTGTTGACAAACGGGGTGAAAATTGCAGAGGATGGCACCCTGACGATGGAAGACAAGCCGCTGGCCGAAGCGCTCAAAGAGTGGGCTGGCGGAGACACAGGCAAAGCCTTCGTGTCAGCTGCCAACAACGCCGGCGGTTCCGCTGGCGGCAACACCGGCGGCAATGCGTCGGGCCATGATGGCCCGAACCCGTTCGCGAAGGATACCTACAATCTGACGCAACAAATCGCGATCCAGAACAGCAACCCTGAACTGGCAAAAACGCTGCAAGAAAGCGCCGCATAACGCGGGCTGCAGCATCTAGCCCAAAGGGCCGCCCAAGGGGCACCACAACCCTAAACCATTCTGGAGATTTTCGGCCATGCCGCAAGTTCAACTGACCGACGTTGTCGTCAAAAGCCCGCAATTCGCAGCCAACGTTGCGCAGCGCATCCTCGATACCCTGGCGTTTCGCCAGTCCGGCGTGCTCGTTACCAACCCGACCCTGAACGAACACGTCGGCAGTGGCCGGGGGCAGACGATCACCATGCCGCATTACAACCCGATCGACCCGAACGTCGAGCCGAATGTCAGCAGCGACGACCCTTCCGTCGAATCGACGCCGCAAAAGCTGGACATGGCGTCGCAGACCGCGCGAAAACTCATGCTGAACCAGTCCTGGGCGAGCATGGACCTGGTGCCGGCCATGAACGGCAACGAAGACCCGGTGCGCGTCATCACCGATCAAATTGGCGACTACTGGTCGGTGCAGATTTCTAAGTACTTAATCAGCATGGCGATGGGCGTGCTGGCCGACAACGTCGCTGACGACAACGGCGACATGCTGGTGGGCGACGGTACGGCGAACATCGACACGCCGAATTTCATTGACGGTCAGCAAACGATGGGCGACCGCATGGCCAACCTGAACACGGTCGCCATGCACTCCGCGATCTATTCGAGCCTGCGCAAGCAGAACCTGATTGAATTCGTGCGGGATGCCGACAACAACACCATGTTCCGCCGGTACGGTGACCTGGCTGTGGTGGTTGACGACGCGCTGCCCGTGGACGTTTCGACGCCAGCGACCCCGGTTTACACGTCGATCATGTTCGGCCCCGGCGCGTTTCTGTACGGCGAGGGCAACCCCAAAACGCCGTTCGAAGTGAACCGCAACCCCGACAAAGGCAACGGCGAAGGCGAAGAACGCGTCTACTCCCGCCGGCACGTGGCCATCCACCCGAACGGCTTCAACTACACCGGCAACCAGGCCAGCGGTGTGTCAGCCACGCGGGCGCAGGTCGAAGACGCCGCCGCCTGGGATCGCGTCTACGATCGCAAGCGCGTCAACATGGCGTTCCTGCAAACGCGCGCCGCGTAAGGGGGCCCCATGACTGACGAAACCGCGGACAGCATCGACGAGTTTCTCGACGGTCCCGCCGATGCCGACGAAGGCGCGCAAGCGCCTTCTGAGGCACAGGCAGCCGATCCAGCAGCAGCCGATCCAACAGCAGCAGCTGATCCAGCGGCCGACATTCCCGACGAGCTGAAGGTCGAAGGCGAGTCAGGCGCACCGCAGGCAAAGCCTGGCGTGACGAAGACGACCCCGCCGGAACCGCCGGAAGGCAACCGCACGCCGCTGCACATCCTGAACGAAGCGCAGCGGAAAATTGACGACAGTGTGAGGAAAGAAGCCCGCGAGCTGGCAACCACCATCACGGAGGCGGTCAAAGACCTGAAGCCCGCCGTAAAACGCGAGCTGCGGCGTCAGTTGGGTGCGTTCTTGAAATGATCTTCAACGCCACCGTCAGCAGCGCCAGCAGCAACAGCTATTGCTCGCTGGCGTTCGCTGACGGCTACCACGCAAACCGGCTGCATAACGCAGACTGGTTTGAAGATTTCGTGAAAGAAAAGCTGGCGGCTGCGCTCATCACTGCAACGGGTTACATCGACCTGTTTCGGTACAAAGGGCGGCCGACAGTGCCGGGCCAGGCGCTGAAGTTCCCGCGCGCTGGCATGTACTACAACGGCGGCTACGCGGTCTCCGACGAAATCCCTGTGCAGGTTAAGAACGCCTGCGCGCAAATCGCCCTGGACTACTTGCGTAGCGACTTCGCCGGGCGATCGTCGCAGGCGCAGGCGGCCGTGCAAGGCAGCATTTCGTCTATCAAAGCCGGGTCTTTCCAGATTGCCTACGGCGGCGACGGCGCGACCGTTTCGCAAACGTCGCCGGTGGGTTTTCTGTCCAACGAAGCGCGACTGCTGTTAAACCCGTTTTTCGGCGTCAATTACAGCGGCGGCGCGCCGATCGTTCGTGTCTAACCCCGCGGTTGCGGGTGCGATCCGCTCGGCCATGTCGGCGGCTGCCGACTTCGGCGTCGCGCCGGTCGTTGTGCTGCGGCAATCAGACGGCGTCTATGACCCCACCACCGGGCAAACAGGCGCGCCCCTGGCGAACAACATCCAGATTTTGCAGCAAGATGAGAAAGAGACCGTCAGCGACGGCGGCACCGCGCGTGAGTTCAGTTTCCTGATCCTTCGCGACGACATGCCGGTGGCGCTGTCTGCGGGCGACCAGATCGAACGCAACGGCGGCGAGCGGTGGAACGTCACCGAACACACGCTGGACCCCACAGGTACGTTCTACGAAGCGAAGGCGGCGCGATGAGCACGGCAGCAGAGATCGGCGCCGAACTGGCTGAAGAAATCAACCGGCAGACGCGCTCTATGGCCATCGACCTCGACCAGCGTATTGTCTTGAAAACGCCAGTGGATACCGGCCGCGCCCGTGCTAATTGGCTGGTGGGCGTCAATGGTCCGAACCGCGGTTCGCGAACGGCTGTCGATCAGAAAGGCGGCAGCACCATCACCGAAAACACGCAGGAAATCAGCAAGGTGAAGCCGGGGCAAGATATTTGGCTGTCCAACAATCTGCCGTATATTCAAGTGCTTGAGATGGGATCGTCTAAGCAAGCGCCTAACGGCATGGTCGGTCAATCGTTGAAGGAAACCGCGCGTGCCTTTAGAAACCGTTGAGCGCGCCGGCGAAGAACGCACGCGCGTTGAATTCGAAACACCGTTCGGCATCCCGGTTGACTACGGGCAACCGAACTTCGAAGCGCCGGACGTCGCCCCTTGGGTTCGTCTGACTGTCCTGGGCGGCCTGGACGTCACCATCGAGATTGACGCGCGTACGCGTGAAACGTCCGGCAGCTATGAATTCCAAATTTTTACCAAAGTGAAGCGCGACAACGCGCGTATCTATGACCAACTCGCTGACGTATTCCGCAATCAGGAATTCGACGGCATCCGAACCTATGACCCGCAGCGCATTGTCGCCGGCCTCAATAATGGCTGGTGGCAAAGCAATATGACGGTCGAGTGGGAAATCACCAGCGATAACTAGAGGCCACGATGAGCAACGGCAGTCAGACACAATGGATTTTCGCGCTGCAAAGCGTTTTCGGCACGCCTGCCGACAACACCGCCGCGTGGTTTCGTATGCGTTTCAACGGCGGCGGGTTGAAGCGCGCGACCCAAACCGAAGATGATCCGGAGATCGGAGAGAACGCACCGGCGTCCGTCACCAGCGAAGCCGCGGCCACCGGGTCGTTCGATATGTCGCTCTGGTACGGAATGCTGGACGCGTTCCTGGAAGCGCTGGCAGGCGGTACGTGGACCGGCGACGTGCTGACGTCCGGCGGCACGCTGCGCTACTTCACGTTTGAGGAATACCAGCCCGACTTGCTGGCCGATCCGAAATACATCAGCTATCCCGACACCGCGCCGACCGAATTTTCGCTGACGTTTCCGACGCCAAACGGGCGGATTCAGGCGTCGTTCGGTTTCTCGGCCAGTGAAGGCAACCCGGCCGCAGCGTCTCTGAATGCTGGCGGCAGCGCTGTGACGTTGAACAGCGAACCCGTCATGCGCACCGGCTCCTTGGTGTCGAACCTGACCATCGACGGCAACGCGGTTGAAACCTACGGGTTGAAAATCACAAACCTTGTGCTGTCCAGTTCGCGAGAAACCGAAGACGAACCGCTGGTAAACGTCGACGGCCGCGGTGCGATCAGCTACGGCGACTTTACGGCGACCATCGAAATGACGTCGGTTGACGACGACCGCGAAATCGTAAACAGCCTGTTCGACAACGTGTCGCGCACGATCGCCTGGCAGGTTCGCGACGTGAATGGCAAGGGCTACGACTTCGAGCTGGCCAACGCATCGCCCAACGGCGGTGACGTGAGCGACCCGCAGAAGAACACCAGTCGCGTGCAAACGCTGCCGTTCGCCGGGTCTGGTCTCACCATCACGCGGGTGCCCTAATGGGTCTCGCAGACTACATGCTTGACGTTGACAAAGTCGCTGACGTCAAGTTCGAAGGGGCGACGGTTCAGGTCAAGCACATCGACCGCAGCAAAATGAACGTTTTCGTTGAATCGAAAATGCCCATGATGCCGGACACCGACGACGACGAACTACGCGTGGAATACGCGGAGCAGCGCAAGGCGCTGCGCGAAAAGCTGTTCTACGAATACGTCGCGCGCCACGCCGTCGTCGGTTGGGATGACGAAGACATCCCCTACAGCGAAGAAACGGCCGTCGCTATGCTGACCAGTGCTGAAGGGCGTCCGTTGGCCGACATCGTCGCAGGTAAGGCGATGCAATCGACCGACTTCCGCATGGCGCGAGATCAAGCCATAAAAAAGTTTGCGCCGAATTTGTCCGAAGACAGTGCCAGTGGAACAGCGAGTGGCTAGTTGAGGGGTTGACCTTCACCCAATATCACGAAATGTGGTTGGTAGACGGAGACAAACCAACCGCGTTGGAGCTGTACCCGCTGCACCCGGACGAATTCGGGCATTATGTCGATATGTTTTCGCTGCTGCGCCAGCGGTTCCCGAAAAATCAAGCCATCCCCGTTAGCGACATTGTGGAAACGGCGCGGGCTTTCGACTATCCCGAACGCCGCGCGTTGATCGTTATTGCAGGTTGTGACATCGCCTGGCTAGGCGAACAGAAGGTGAATAAGTGAGCGATTTTAGCATCGACGTGGTGTTACGCCTGGCGAGAGCCGTTCGCGATGCGCGGGCACTGAAAGGCGAACTCGAAAACGTCGAAGACGCCGCCGACGGCATTGGCGACAAAGCGTCGAAAGAAATCGACCTGATCAGCAGTGCTGCGCGCAAGGCGGCCCCCTTCGTCGCCGGTCTGTTCGGAGTCGCCACACTGCGCAATATCGCCCTGAGCACCGAACAGCTGACGCAGTTTGAAGCGCGCCTGGCGGGTCTGTCTGGCTTCGCTGAAGTGGGCGAGAACAGTTTGGATGGGCTAATCGCGACGTCCGTGGAGCTTGGCACCGAACTGGAGGCGTCAATCGCGCTGTTCGAAGGGTTGAGCATCGGTGCGCGCGAGTTCGGCGCCAGTGAGGGCGAAATTCAAGCCGTCAACCGTACCATCCAACAGACCGGCATTCTGTCCGGTGCCTCCAACGAAGCCATCGCCAATTCATCCCGCCAGCTAAGCCAAGCGCTT
>CAYOIL010000098.1:0-1170 GCA_964403985.1 uncultured Saprospiraceae bacterium | reverse complement strand
CGTCGTGCGTGCAGAAGAATTTAACTCGATCATTGAAAACACGCCGCGCCTGGCGCTGGAAATCGCAAAAGGTTTCGACGAAGCCAACGGCAGCGTTGGCGAGCTTCGCCGGCTGGTGAACAGCGGCGCGCTGTCTAGCGAGGACCTATTCCGCGCGCTGCAAACGCAAGCCGCCGACATCGACGCGGCATTCGGTGAAATTCCGATCACCTTCGACCGCGTGTTTACGTCAGCCAGCGTTCTGGCCGCAGACTTCGCGCGTGACGTTGACGCATCGCTAGGCGAGCTGGTCGGGCTGGATGGCGGCGTACTGGCGCAGTTGCCGGAATTCTTGCAGCGCACGATTGACAATTTCCGCGAGCTTTACGGCCTGATCGACACAAACGTCAAATTCACCGCAGGCACGACGCTTGCCGTTGAAGCCAAAGAAGCCGAAGAAGCGGTGCTGTCACTCGAAGAAAAATTGGCCGACCTGCTGGACGTGCAGGAACGTCAAAGCGCCGGCGAGTTCACGAATTCCGGGTTTTCGTCTAAAGGACTCGAACAGGAAATCGAAGCGACCGAAGCGCTGATTGAAGTTGAACAAACCCGCCGCGACGGGTTGCTTGCGCGCCGGGCTGCCATCGCTGACGCGCAAGAAGCGGAGCGGCAACTCACGGCGGAAATCAACCTCGAAAAAGGCGCCGTTGAGGCGCTAGCAGAAGCGGAGAAAGACCGCGCCGCCGCGGCGAAGCGCGAGTCATCGCGCGAGTCGGCCGTCGAAGGTATCCGCGCGTCGCTGCGCACCGAAGAACAGGCGATCGAAGAATCTTTCCTGCGCCGCGCTGAGATCGTGCGCGACAACACCGTCGCCAATTCGGCCGAACAGACCGAACTATTGGCGCAGCTGGAACAGCAGAAGTTCGAACGCCTGGACGAACTGCGCCTGGAAAACCAGCAAAAACGGCTGGACGAAGAAAACGATTTCGCGCAAACGCTGTTAGAACAAGAACTGATCGCCCTTCAAACGGCGAACGATCTTAAGCGTGAAGCTGAAATCGCAAGGCGCGATCAAGAACTGGCCGACGCGCTTGGCTTCGATGACATTCTGCAACTGGAGCGCGAAGCGCAGGAACAGGCGCACCAGGACCGGCTGCAAGACATTCGCACGGCCGGTGCAGGGCGCTATCA
>CAYOIL010000097.1:9585-13148 GCA_964403985.1 uncultured Saprospiraceae bacterium | reverse complement strand
CTTTATCAAAATTAATAAGATTAAAAATAAAGTTAAAACTTGAGGCTAAGGCTTACTTATTTTCCCTACTAAACAACTTATCTAGATAGTTTCTTATAAGATCCTCTGTTTCACCTTCACCTTTTAAGTCGCCAATCATTCCATAAAGAGCTGCACTTCTTTTGCTAGTAGGGTCAGATTTAGCGAGTGCAAATTCTTGTACTTTCTTATAGGTTTTTGTGGGAAGGAGTTTTTTCAAGCCTTTATTAGCTGAAACTTGAAGTTTATTCATTGTCGATTGCAAAGTGACTTTTTTCGCTTTTTTAATGCACGCTTCGAAATCATTAAAAAAGTCCTCCATTACTTCAGCGTGAATGGGAGAAATAGAAATATGCAGAGCTGCAGGATTTTGTTGTCTATCCATAAGCCAACCTTTTAAATGCATTTCATCTCCTAATTCATAAATATCGAAGGTATCACTACCAAAAGAAAAAATACACATGTCTGGCTCTCCAAACACGTTTAAATCTTCAAAAGCATTAATTCTCTTTTGAAATTCTTTCGCAGTTTTATTCGATATTTCTACCTTCGTTCTATAGCCTTCATTTCCTAATAAATGAAGAATCGACCATGCAACAGCTATTGCTCCACCAGGTTTTGTTCCCAGAATAGCAGGGCTTCCGTACATCCCTCCTGGCCATTCAGTATATACATAATATTGTGACTTTCTTAGTTCTGGATTATTATATAAAATAACAGATGAACCTTTGGATGCAAATCCATATTTATGAATATCTGCACTCATTGAAGTTACCCCTTTTAAACTCATATCCCATTGCTTAGAGGGGGTAAAAAATGGAAGCACAAAACCTCCCACGCAAGCATCCACATGAAATAAAATACCTTTTTCTTCCGCAATTGCACCTATCTCTTCAATAGGATCAATTACACCTTGTGGGTATGAAGGTGCTGAAGCAACCACCATGATTGTGTGCTCAGAAATCGAATTTTTCAATTCCTCAATATCTACTCTATAGTCTGATTTTACTTGTATTTTTTTTGGGTTTAACCCAAAATAATCACATCCTTTATCAAAGGCAGGATGTGCCGAAACAGGCAAGATGATTTCAGGTTTCGTAATGTGAGGCCACTTTTTCTTGGCATATTCTTTCGCTGATTTCAAAGCCATTAATATGGATTCTGTTCCTCCACTAGTCATATTTCCTGTACCACCTTCTTTCGCACCAAAAAGATCCAAACACATTGATACTACCTCATTCTCCATCTTCAAAAGCGATGGAAACGCACTAGGATTCAAAGCATTCTCACTAAAATATAACTGATATGCCTTCTTGAGTACTTCGGTTATAGCTTCTTCTGCGTAATACACATAACTAAATGCCCTGCCTTTCTTCCATTGCAAATCATTGTTCTTAAAAGATTCCAATTCTTGCAATAATTCCTTCTCTCTTAAACCTTTCTCTGGAAACTTCTTTCTCATTTACGCTAAATAATTTTCTAATAAATAGGTCACAAAAATACCTAAGTAATTCCCAACTGCATATCCCATAATTCCCGTTGCCATACCAGCAATTACTATTCTTTTATTTCCTAAAACACTGGCAATCTGACCAATAAAAGCTGGACCATATAAAGCTGCTGTACTTGTGATCATAGTAGTGTCTCTATCAATCTTACTCATCCAAGATAATAAAGTATGAATAATTACAACTGTTATCCAAGTACATGCTGTATAGAGCAATAAAATACCACCTTTATCAATAATATCACCAAAATCAGATCGCATTCCTGCCGCTATACTGAAAACTAATAGTAAATATTCAGCAATATCGAATGAACCTTTCAATTTCCCGACGCCTGGAATAAATGAGCTTGCTACACTTAAGGTAGTAAGAATGATTATTATTAGTGTACTCTGGCTCATATCGCCATAAATACCAACGACTGAACCAATTGTAATAGCTAAAATTAATACGCTTAATCCAACTGCTTTTAACATGCTTTTCCAATTACCCCAGCTGAATTTTTCTTCTTCATAATCCTCCTCTTCATTGATTCCTGTTGGTTTATATTTCTTTAAGAATGTACCAAAAAATGCTGGAGCAACACTTGTCAGGAATAGCAAATAAATACCTCCTACAAGAATCTCTACAGAATTTATTAAAGCAAAGGTTTCATCTGATGCTTGAATACCTACCCCAACAGCTTGCATAGTTGCCGTTCCACCTGTATAAACACCTACTAACATTCCGCTATAATCCCATATATTCGCAATATTTCCATTGAAAATTATTCCAAATAAAACGCATGAAATAAAGGCAGCTAGGATAGCATAAAAAAAGGATAAAACAGTACTTTTTGCATGTTTAAACCAACCGATTATATCAGCACCAAAAAGCAACAATGGTATCGCTAACATTACACTTAATTCAGATGCTGGCTTACTGATATCTAAAGTGATAGGAAAGATCTTAAAAGTCGCAATCGCAATTCCTATTGCATATCCTAATACGATAGGACTTAAAATTTTACCAACTTTTGTATCCTTTAGATACATCTGCAATGGTATAGGAGCCAATAGTATTACGGCTAATTGAAGAATGTTGAATCCCATGTTAATGTGTTATTATTTTTTGTACTTTGCTTATTGTCTTTCCTCTATAATCCATAACTCTTAGAAAGTACATTCCTGGAATTAAATCTAAATTCAATTCTAATTCCAATTCGTTTGACACAGTCATTTCTCTAATTAATTCACCTTGGCTATTATATAAATGCACCAAACTGCTACGTAAATAATATTCGCCAAAGAATATCGTAAAAGAGCCTGAATTAGGATTCGGATAGATACTAACATGACCAACGGGTTTTGTCCCGATAAATCCATCTCCAATATTGTTATCAATAAATGTAATTCGATCCGAAAACCACCCTTTTAGATAATTAATTTCCTCAGTATGATTACTTCCAACAAAACGGTTAGGCCAAACATATGTACCCATTATAGGATATTTTTGAAAATTTCTATTGACCGTTTCTGTTCCCAAAACAGCAACAAGAGAATCAATTCTTGAATGTATACTTTCTCTACTAAAAACACCTTCCCTTAATTCTTCATATCTGTCTTGATATTGCTTTAAAAAGGCCTCGTCTTCTAGAAATCTTCTCCACCAAAAATGATTAACCCAACCATCCCAAGGGCATAAAAAGTTGAAATTATATTGCCAACCATTGGGTTCTCCGCCTTCACAATAATCTGCATTTCCCATAGCTAGATTATAATCCCATACAGGCCCCATTTTTAATTTACCTCCTTTGTCTTTATGAAAATAAGTTGATATTCTATAGCCATCTACGTTTCGTAAATACTCATTAATCAACATATAATCAATCACAGAAGCTACATCAACATATTCAGAATAATGAACTCCTTCAAATTCGAATGTTGGAGAATCAAGTGCATCTTCAAAAGTTGTGATATATTCTTTGATGAATTTTTTCTGTTCGAATTTAATTTCATGAGCTTTGGGGTAAGAAGCTACAAAAGGAACAGGGTTTCCGTT
>CAYOIL010000097.1:8743-9575 GCA_964403985.1 uncultured Saprospiraceae bacterium | reverse complement strand
AGGTTCAGCTATAAACGGAGATTCCCATAGGATTTCTGTAGAAATATCTATCTTATCAAATCTCAATATATATCCTCCTTCAACCTCCTCCCCTTCAATATCTTCTTCTTGTAATTTCGCTATATCTAAGCGATTTTTATCTCTTTTGATCTTTTCAACTACGAGATATACACCTTTGTAATTATCATCAATAACTAATTCTACGAATTTAGATCTTGGAGCATACTCCATTATTTCTGAAGCTAAGGTATAGGCGATTGCATTTCTTATTAGACTTTTATCACTATATGGCCCATGTAAAACAAAATCTTCTTCTTCTGGAAAACCTAGAATTTCAACATCCATATCTTCACCTAAATCGTCTCGAAACTCAATTCCATATGATTTTTTCTCAAAAAACGAAGAAGATTGTCCTCGAATCTCCATCCCAATTAGCCCATCAAAGTCTGTATATTCATCGTTAACGTTGTTGATTCCATTTTCATTATTGATTATTCCGCATTGTACTAATACCTTCGGTTCATCTACAATAGTTTCTCCATTTGTATAGATTTCAATAATAGGTAATTGCGAAGACTCTAGTGTTTGTCCTATTAGAAATAAGGGAGCAAATAAAGCAATAAAAATAGATAACATAATTTTCATAAATCCAAGATACAAATTGTTGTGAAAAGGAAAGAAAATGCAATATCAGTCTTTAAATTTTAGCACCCTCAAGTTTGAAGGTCTTTCCTTTTTTGTTTTATAAAAATCGATAGTCACGGATAACTTTTAAGAATCACTATTCTTTAATAATCCTTTCTACTGTAACACTCCCCTCTTCTTCAACAAT
>CAYOIL010000097.1:0-8733 GCA_964403985.1 uncultured Saprospiraceae bacterium | reverse complement strand
TCAAAACATATAGACCTGTTGAATACTCTGACAAATCAAGTGTAATTTCTTTTTTTCCAATATGAACATCTTGAAAGATTAATTGCCCTTGAACATCAATTACTTGCACCTTTATTTGATCAGATGGTAAATCTTTAAATGAAATTATAGCAAAATCATTGGTAGGATTAGGAAATATTGAAAATGTAGTTCCTTCTGAAGATATTTTTGTTGATGTAATTACATTAACATTCGTAATTACCGTACTATCACAAGAATTTTCAGCTTGGAAAACTTCTTTAAACACAGTATCTTTTGTAATTACTACATTATTGAACTCTTCTCCAGAAACAATTCCCACGGTCATTTCATTGTAAAATGTATCAAGAACTACTAAATCTAATGTTAATATGGTGTCACATACATCTGCAGATGCTAATAAAATCTGGTAATTACCTGGAATCGTATAAAAATTTCCACCATAAAAAAACGTATCTGAGGCACATATTTCTGCATCAATATCAATCATAGGAAGAGGAAGAACTTCAAGATTAAGAACACGAATACTATCACATCCAGACGTATTTGTATAATTATTTTCGACCATAACTTCAGAATCATATTCTATTCCGTCAAAAACATAAACATCTCCTGAACAAATCTCCACATCCATAAAAATTGAATCTCTTTCTAATACGGTAAGATTTAATACAGCTATGCTATCACAACCTTGTGAAGAAGTTAATAATGCAGTATAGTTTCCTGAATCGGTATATTCCATATCATTCCATGTATATATTTCGCCTTCACACAATGAATCAGAATCAAATCCCATATCAGTTGTGATAACATTAAGATTTAAACTGGCCATAGAGTCACAGTTTTCAGCAGTTGAAAATTCCAATTCGTAGATTCCAGACATCGTATAAGTCATACCATTCCATATGTATGACTCTCCTACGCATATACTTGCATTTAAGGTGCTAGATAATGGTGGAAGTACTTGAAGTTGTAATTGTGCAATACTGTCACATCCATCTGAAAGCTCAATAGTGACTTCATAAAGTCCAGGTTCTGTGTATTCAACACCATTCCACAAAAAACTACCTCCAGTGCAAAAATCTCCAACATCTAATCCAACTGGTGCAGAAAGTTGTTCTACTACAAATGTCACGATGCTATCACAACCATTGGCGCCTATGTAAGTATTTGTATATGTTCCTGCCTCGCATATTTCAATTCCACTATGAATTAAACATCCTCCTGTACAAATCTCCTCCATAATCATTGTATCGCTTCCTAGAATTTCTAACAAATTCAATTCAAAAGATATAATATCGCATTGTACTGTATCAATAAAATCATAAACCCCGGGTTGAGTAAAAGTCATTGAACCGAAAGAATATGATGTTCCCTGACAAAATTCATCAGTTTGCATGGAATCTATTTCTGTATAATCATTATCAAATTCAAAAAGAAAATTAGGTGGAGAAGTGTGACAATTATTTGTGGTTCTAGCAGAAATAATAAATGAATTTTCATCCTCAACAGTTACTGATATTGTAGAATGAAAGTAATCTTGAATTATTTCACCATTGATTGTCCAAATGAATTTACATCCAAATTCTGATGAAGCAGAAAATTGATATGTCTTGCCACTACAAATAGCATCAGGACCATATATTTCAGGAATTTGATCTAAGACTGGAGCCTTTGTACTTCCTTCTTCTACATTAATAAAATAGAAACATTCGCTTCCGCCGAAACCATCAATAAGTAAATAATAAAGATTACCAATTTTCAAATTATTAGCCTCTAAAAATATTGGATCATCGTTTGAAGAACCGCATTCTGCAACAATGGCCTCTGAATCCTCGAAAAAAGGGTTTAGCTCCTCATACAAGGCTGCTTGAATCCCAAATCCAAAATCAGTAAAACTACAATCAAATGGAACGATTTTTATCGTAAGCTCTTCAGATCCGGCAACGAAGCTAATCATATGAGCATTATCTACAATAAAGTAGTCAACATCACACCCAGGTAAATCTTGTTGTGTATAGGAAGGAGGTAATTGACTGCAAAAAGCATCGATACCATTACAGAATAAAGGCACTTCTTCTTCAAATATTGTCACAGGGGCATAAGGCAAATTGCATTGTGAATAAATGAATGTAGATAGAATTGAAAAAAGTATAAGAAAAGCTAGTCTAATTGTTTTCATGTAGTGTAAATTGAAATTCAAGTTAATATTTTTATTTATAACTAACAACCTGAATTCGAGATTACCTTGCTTATGCATTTTGTTGAATACAATAGATTAAAAAAATAATCTTGAGCTTTATAAATACACAAATAGGTTTTATTTAGTCTATAAGTATAATGAATTATAGAAAATCACTAGAACTTCTTAAGAACGCTTCTTTAGCCCGCTAAATATTCACTCTCTCACCTAAACATTTTTGTTTTCTAAGATTTGCATTTACACAATTCAACTCGAACTAAGTTTAATGAACACTAAATCAAGAGAATATATGAAATGACAAATTGGCTTTCGCCCAAAAGTTCTTTACTAAATATTACGAATCAAAAATTTACTAGAATTGATTCGCTGTCTTTACATTTATTATTTCCATATCAGTTATAGAAAAAAACATGTAAAATGAAACTCATAATTAGGTTTCTGAATGAGAATAAAATGAATGCAACATACTTCAAGTAAAAGCACTTAACTTTCCTTATTTCATTTTAAGCAAAAAAAAGCATGCAAGAAAGATCCTGCATGCTTTAATTTTTTTCATTAATCGAGAATAATCATCTTCTTTATAGCCTTAAAATCGCCACTTTTCAATTGATAAAATAAGACACCTGAACCGTCTATTTCCTCTCGATTGATTGTAATCGATTGCATTCCGGAACCAAAGCTACCTTCTTTCGTATACAATAGCTTCCCAGCAGCGTTGTAAACTGTAAAAGTAATTTCATCCGTTTTCGGAAGATAAAACTCTATTTTGGTTACACTGTTAAATGGATTTGGCTCATTTTGAAAAAGACTAAATTCTTCTTTTAATTTATCTGATTTCCGGAAATCTATTTCGGTTTTCAGTATTCTCAGTTCACTTTCTTTATATGCCTCACTTCTCATTCCCAATTCATTTATTCGAAACAGATCACTTAACTTTTCATTTTTCTCAGAAGTAGTTCTAAAAGTAAATAGTACTGTATCGTCTTAAACTGTTTTTCCTGCTGGAATATCAATTGTTAAAGAAAGAGTATTATCCAAAATTCGATAGTTATTTTCAGAAATTTGAAATACTTCAGAATCAATACCTTCAAAAACACCATCGAACTCTACAGTAAACTGAATCCCATAAATATTTGTAAAATCTTTGGCATAGACAGATATAAAATTAGGTTCTCCGGTAAAAACTTTTGACTCATCAATAATTAACGTCAAAACTTCATCATTCCTAGTATCTGCATTCATTTTCAAATTAGCATTTGCCGATCCATTTAGATCACCTATTTTAGCACCAATATAATTTTGAATTACATCCTCGCTTAAATTTTCAATAGTTGTTAACTCTGCAAAATCGCACGGTATAACACCTTGGAAAAATTCTTCTTCGCTTTCTATAAATCTCCAAGAAGTATTTTGCGGGAATTCGTCATTAGGATATTTCCCTAATAATAATTTTCTAATCTGAATTATATCCTGACCATTTACCTTGCAGTCTTTATTGACATCAGCTGCTATCATTTTATACGGAGAATCTAAAGGTTTTAGACCAAGAATATGCTTTTGTAATAAAATAATATCTGCTGTACTTATTCCATTTAAAAGATCATCATTTTTAATTGGAATTACAGTATAATCTATGTTTTCTAATAAATTGAAAGCGTAGTCATTATCTACGATTTCAGTTGATGGAAATTCAGGGAAGGAAGCATCTACTGTAATTTCTACATTTTCAATATTTTCCTCCACTTCAGTTTTCAAACTACCAGAAACATTGAATAGACTTGATTGTGATGTATCATCTAGACAAGCATCAAGATTATCATCTATTCTTAAACTGGCAGTACAGTAATCATAGTTGCCATCAACATCTGTAACAAAGAATCTTACTTCTAATATAGAACTAATTCCATTAGGAATATAAGAACAATCAAATCTCCAGCCATAGTCTCCGTTGGCTTGTAATACTACATTCTCATGAGCATAACTTTGTGAATAAGCTTCTTCTATTGATAAACCTTCAGCATCAATTTCAGGTATCATTGAAAGCACAAGATCTCCTTCACAGTTATCAAAAGAACCAGCATCAAAGTCGTTTGCCCATAATTCAACTTCGCCACTTAGAGCCATGACAGCAGTTGCTATTCCATCTATACAATAAGGTGTAGGAGCCGTATCATTTCCATTGATTGTTATCATTTGTTGACAAGTAGCATCATTTCCACATCCATCACTTATAATATAATGAATTATATGTGTACCTATAGGAAATTAAGTTAATCCGAAAGCTGAAGGCTGTACAGAATTTCCTTCTATATAACTTCCATCAGCAGGTAAATCAATTGAATTATCAGCCTCTAAATCAAGTCTAAACAGATATGATAAGAACTCTGGAGCTGTACAATTATCCGTTACAGAAGGTGTGATTACACCATCCCAACCATCACATGATTGGCTTGTAACTGTAATGTCATCACAAGTTACTTCAGGAGGTCTTGAATCAAAAGCATCAACTTCAAGATAGAACTCAAAATATCCATTTTCAGAATGATAAGGATCAATTTCTCCTGTTGCTGGATCCACATAGTTCTCATCAAATAAACATTGATCAATAACTTCATAATGAATCAAATATTTCTGACACGCGCCACCAGCAAATTGGAATGTATCCACTGTTATATTTAGACCTACTTGAGTACATAGCCCATTTATATCGATATCTAACTCGGGGATTTCTAGCCCATCGTCACAATCTATTTCAATTACAGGATAGTTCACTGTTGTACTACACCAATTATATATATTGTTGTTTAAATCTGCAAATGAAATTCTATTACAAGATAATAATTCATTCGGTCCAGCCTCAACTGTAATAAACTGCGAACAAGTGCTTGTTTCACCTATAGAATTTGTTGCTGTAAATGTTCTGATGATAATTCCTTCTCCACATACTTCTGATCCTACAATGTTTTGCGAAATCGTAACATTGCACGTGGCCGCAGCATTTGCAAATCCAAATTGTTCATTTAAGAAGTCATCTGATAAGTCTTGTAAATTCCCTATTCCAGCAAGATCTATACAACTGATTGTCATATCATCTGGGCAAATTATTTCAGGAGCAAGCTTATCTTGTACTTCTACTTCAACCATTGCTGTATTACAATTGTCACCAGAATTTCCAGCGATTCCATCTCCATTTCCATCATCACATACCATAAACTCAACCATAATAGGAGTTCCTACATCCGAACAACAGAAATGGACAAGCTCATTAAATTCTTTATTGTCATCTACATTATTAGGATCAAGATTTAATCCATCTCCAAATTTATCAAGACTTAAACAATTTCCTCCGTCATCAACTCTTTTTACTAAGAATACAATTGGACCACAACCATCGTGTGAACCATCATCAAAATCTTCAGCAAATGCTTTTGCTATGCCGTCATCCGATAAACTAACTGTTGTACTAGTTTCTGCAACAATAACAGGAAGGATATTATCCACAACCGTAAAAGTGAAAGACTGGAAACTTGAATTTTTACAAAGATCTGTCGCTTTTATTGTTATATCAAAAGTTTTGTCTGTTGCAGGTTCATAAAGAATAATTGTATTATCAAAAACAGCTCCACCTTGAACACTAATATTTACATCTATCTCATCATAAGAAGCACAATTATCAGTTACCAAAATATTTTCTAAATTGAAGCTTGCTCCACAACCCCACAGATCAGTACTTATTGTAACATCAGCAATATCTTCAATTACTGGGGCAGTAAAATCTTCAACTTTAATACTTTGAATGTGTCTAAGCGGGTTAATCCCGTCAACAAGAGGAGCACATTCGTCCCTAACTATCCAATTTCTCAATATTTCATAAGCTCCAGGACAATTTACATCATATAACATTTCATCCCAAAAACCTACATTAATTTCACAATAATGATCACCGAATAAAGATTGTCCATTTATATTTGGCTCACCTAAATATTCAGGTGAAGTTAAGTCTGGATTATTAGCAACATCAGAACAACTTAATGCTTGTTCTCCAAAATAATGATCAGGGAAATCAACTTCCATAACATCGAAAGATTCAATTGTTATTGTCTGTACACATGTCTGAGTTCCGCCTTCATACGATACAGTCCAAATTCTTGTAACTATTGCAGCAACTCCTGTTTCACAATTTTCAAGTTCCACAATATCTTCATATGTTGAAGCTAATGTACCTGGTACACAAGTAAGGGCAAAAGGCGCACCAAGTAAACTTGGATCCATTTCTTCATTACACATTACCATAGTATCTGCTGGACATTCAATTTCAGGTGTAAGTTTGTATTCAACTGTTACTTCTCCCCAACAACTATTTCCGTTTCCTTGACAATCAATAATACTCACTTCAAAAGTTTGATCAGCATCTGTAATATCAAAAAAGTTAGAATGTATATTCCCATCAGCATCTACAATTTCAATGCAGAAATCATCATAACAACCATAATTACCTCCTTCTAAGATCATATCTGAATTTAATTCTGCCGTACAATCAACACCTAAAGAAATATTAATATGATCATTACATGTGAAAGTATTATTAGTAGATTCGAATTCAAATACTTCTACATTAAATTGGCAACTATCAATGTTACCATATAACTTTTGTAACTTTAAGAAACTAATATTTTATGAGAAGTATACTTTTCACTATCCTAATTTCTTTTCTTTTCACAACGAATAGTGAAGCGATCTCTATCGCTATATCACCAACTATAGAAAATCCAACAGAACAAGAAACTGAAAAATCTTTACCTTGGGACATCATTTCGATAAGTCTTGGAATTATTGGTTTAGTCTTAACTTTCATACCATATCTAAGCATATTTGGTCTCTTATTATGTGCTATTGCGATTTTAACAGGCTTTATAGGTCGAAAGAAAAACATCAAAAAACGGCTTTCTAATATTGGTATTTTACTAGGAAGCATAGGGCTTATCGCATTAATTACAGTAATTGGTTTGATTCGCTTTTTCTGATTTTTTTATAATAGTAAGTACAAAATATCTGTCTTTAAAAATTCAAATATTCTTCAAATGAGAAAAGTAATTGCAGTCCTTTTTATTTTTAGTTTAATTGCTTGTGTTCCTCAACAAGATGCAATTAATGTTAATCCATATGTAATAGATCAAAATAAACCTTGGATAATTGCACATGGAGGTTCAAAAGCACTTTTCCCTCCAAATACAATGGTTGCCTTTGAAGGCTCTGTTGACTTAGGAGTTGATGCACTTGAAATGGATGTAACAATGACAAAAGATGAAGTGCTTGTAACGCATCATGATCTAACAATTGATAGATTATCTGAGGGTACAGGTTTAATGAGAGATTTTACTTATGAAGAGCTATTAGACTTTAATTTTGGCCTTAATTTTCAAGATTTAGATGGAAACTTCCCTTATATAAACAGTCCTGTTCGTATAACTAAACTAGAAGATGTTTTCGACCAATTTAGTGAAATGCCACTAATGGTAGAAATTAAGGATAGAGAGGAAGATGGAAAACGAGCTGCTGAAATTTTAAAAGACCTTATAGAGAATTATCAATTACAAGATAAAATTGTAGTTTTTGCATTTTCTGAAGAAGTTCTAAGTTATTTTTATGAGATAACAAGTGGAGAAATACTAATTGGTACTTCAGAAGAAGAAACTAAAGATTTTGTATTTACAAGTTTATCTGCAATGGAATTTTTATATCGCCCAAGTGCCTCAGTTATTGCTATTCCAACATCGAACAGTAATATCAACTTAGCTTCTAAAAGAGTAATAAATTCTGCTCACCGAAGAAAAATGGCCGTTCATTATTGGACAATTATTGAAAAGGATGAGATGAAAAAACTTATTGAATTAGGTGCAGACGGACTAATTACTGATAGACCTGATCTTATGGAAGAAGTTTTAATAGAATTAGGATTTTGAAAAAACTAAATATGCTTCAGTATTCAAAGGGATTAAAGTCTTTTCTACTCAATTTTTAGTTAAGAATAAGTCTAATGTAAAGTGTTTTAGATTAAGCTATTATTGTGCATTTTCTATCATCTCATTCACAATAAACAAAGACTTCCCACTATAGTCTGCATTCCCTAATAAAAACTGTACTCCATTCATAAATTCCGCATCTTTCGAAATAACAGTGTAGATAGCATTGAATACTTTATAATATCTTTCTTTATCCTGAAGCAATGGTATATTTCTTGACTCAATTTTAGTCATGAATTTATGAAATTTACCATAAGTAAATAAGCCATATTTTTCAGGATATTCTAAAGATAAATAGAGTGAAACTGAATATGCATCTTGATAGTGTGTATTGATTCGATCATCCTTTTTATGTAATCTTTCTAGCAATTCGTCACAGTGAAAAAGAAAACGATTAAAACGCATTGAAATATCTTTAGACTCGTCGAAAAGGTTATTAAAAGCTGCCTCCATAAAAATGGGGTTCTCTTTAATTAACATAAGTATTCC
>CAYOIL010000096.1:2797-13274 GCA_964403985.1 uncultured Saprospiraceae bacterium | reverse complement strand
TTTCAGTTAAATTTACAATTTTATTAACTGTCCTATTTTTGGGGAAGGCTACAATGGAATCAATGTTTCAGGAATTGAAATTGTAGACATAGAATGGAAAACAGATGAAAATGGGAAACTAAAACTTATAGAGAAAGAAAATACATTAAGGATTATTTCTTGTGAGAAAGTATTTTTAGCCATTGGCTTTATTCATCCTAAGGAAGAAGGATTACTTGAGCAATTAGGCGTAATTCTAGATGAGAAAGGAAATGTATTTACTGATAATTTTAGAACTTCGAAAGAAAAAGTTTATGCGGCTGGCGACATGAGAAGAGGACAATCATTGGTAGTTTGGGCAATTGCGGAAGGAAGGAAAGCAGCAGAGGTCATTGATAATGATTTTGGTGGAAAGGAGTTGAGTTTAGCACTAAAAATCGCTTATATCCTTTTATTTTGGGCTTAAAGCCCAAAAAATACAGATTAATACATTCCCTAAACAATAATATTTCTATCAAATATTCTATAAAGCATTTTTTTGGCGTAAGCAATAAAAAAAGCCTGTACCAAAATGATACAGGCTTAAAATATTTTTAAAAATCTACTTATTAATTTCTTTGTACTTTTTGTAGATATCCGTTTACATCTTCAACAACATGAGCTTCAGAGTAACCTCTGTTAATCGCTTTTATTAGCGCCTGCTCAGCTTCTTCAATAGAATTGTATCCGCTAAGAACAAAGATTGTAAAATCACCTTTCGTCCATTGCTCTATTTCTCCTATATCTTTCACACTTCCTGTATCAAACCAAAGTGGATCAGTATACGATGCAAGTCTTACTTTAAAGTTACTTATTGAACCATTCGGCATAAATTCACCATCGTAATAAGTTTTAGATGTACCAGTATTTACTAACTCTAATTGCGAAGTAATAAGTGGTTCATAAACAATAAATGCATCACCAAATCCTCTATTTTTAATCTCTCTTAATTTTTCAGAAGCTTCATACTCGTCAAAGAAATATCCCATTCTGATTTTCACCATTCCTGATTTTCTTACTTTATACAAGTTTCCAAGTTCACTTAACTTTAAAAAAGGTCTAATGTCACCTTGAGATCTAGAAAGAGATGCTAACTGAATAAAATAGACATTACTAGATGCAGTAATTACATCTCTATAAGCTACTTTTCGAGCACCATCCATACTAAAATAGTTGTCTGTTCCTAACACTACTGATGAAGCAACATTTTCAACTTTTACTTCTTCTACTAAAGTTTCAGTAATATTATCTAATTCATCCAAAGTAATGTTAGTAATAACATTTTCTTCGGTAAGAATAACTGCTGTTTCAGATTCTTCGATTGTAGCTGGAATCTCTTCTTCTCTTTCAAGTTCTTCTGTAATTTCAATTAGCTCTTCTGCTGGTATTGATAAAATACTAACATTCTCTTCAGCAGGAGTAACAATTTTTTCAAATGTTGCTTCTTCTACTGCATTATTTACTAAAGTTGATGAAGAACTTGGGATGACCTCACTTACTGTTGAAAGATTTTCATTCGATTCTGCTTGCATAGCAATTGTATTTTTTCTTGCTAATTCTTCCAGATCCATGGCTTTTGGTATATCAAGATTGGCCTCTTCTTGGAAAGCTAGAAAATCTTCATTTAAGTTTTTTGATATGTAAATATCCTCCTTTCCTTTTCCTCCTAATCTTGTAGATGCGAAGTATGCTAGACCATTTGTAGGGTCTACTGTGTAATAATAATCATCCATTGGTGAATTCACACCTTTTCCCATGATTTCAACACCAGAAATTGAACCATCATCATTAATGTTCGCTTTGAAAACATCATACCCTCCTATCCCACTATGGAAATCAGAAGAAAAATACAAAGTATTTCCTTTCACACTAGGAGTTATCTCGTTCCCAGGAGTATTAACTTCATCTCCAAGACTAACAGGATATGTCCATGATCCATTTTCTAATTGAGTAATGTATAAATCAAATTTACCCTCACCTCCTACTCTATTACTACAGAATATCATTGTTGTACCTCCATTTAATAAAGCTGGAAACGCAGTAGCACTTCCTTCTTCATTATGTTGAAAGGCAACATCGTTTTCCCAATCTCCATTTTCATCGGCAACATCTCCTAAAAAGATATTAAGATCCGTTTCCAAACCACTGATTTGTTTATAACCGTCAGCAAAATTATTTTGAGTATAAGCTACTTGTATACCGCTATAACTTAAAGGTCCGAGATTATGAGTAGTTTTTAAGTCTGATCTAAGAAAACTAATGTTAGTAAAGTTAGCGTTCGACTTTTCTCTACATACAAACAATTGATTTCCTGGTTTTTGAACATGAGAGAAATTTCTTTTCATATTCTCTCTCTTCATATCAGTTCTAAAAGAACTATAAATCAATTTGTTATTATAAAAGCTAACTCCAAAATCAGAAGAAGGGCTATTTCCTTCGAAGAGAGAAATATCATATTGTTCTTCTTCAGATAAAAATATTTTAGCAAAATCACATGACATAGCATAATGATCACCAACCTCTGGGTTTATAGCTTTATACTTCCAGTACCAAACTTGCGCTTTGTCGTATTGACCTAAAGACTTCATAACGTGAGCATAATTTAGCATATGCCTAGGTTCCATGAATTCATTTTGTCCTAATTCTTCATACCACTTAATAGCACTCATGTAGTTTTGAGTTCTAAAGTAAGCTTCAGCTAGATTTCCAATTACTGCAGAATTCCCTGGATCGGTACGTAGGATTTTCTGATAATTATAAATTGCCAGATCATAAGCCCCAAGCTGAAACTGTTTATTCGCCTTGGCGAACAAGTCCTGAGCTTGCACCTGCCCTATTGTGAGAGCAAAGCAAAAGCTTAATAAAATACATTGTAGTTTTCTATACATGATAAAATTTTACTTAGTCAATATTTCTATTTTATCAATTTTTTTGATATTATAAATAGCAAATATATAAACTAAGCTGTAAAAGTACAAGATACATATGAAATAAATTTATAATATGTATGTTAAACTTTCAAAAATACTTTACTATAATGGTGTCAAACTTCGTAAAACAAACCACTTCATAAAAGTAATTAAATTTCATAGTTTTAATTACAATTAGTCAAAGTGATGTTAATAATTTAACAATCAACACAATATTGGCATATTTTTGTTGTCTTTAAAGACATTTTTGCTACAAGACTTTTTAGATTAGTAGAATTTAAAGCTTCTTTTTATTCCATAACTTATAATTGTATTATATTGCATTCTAAAATAAAGAACTGGATCTTGTCCCAACAATGATTCTGTTATTTTTAATACTAGAGAATTAAACTTAATGAAAAGAATTATATTCGTTCTAACACTTTTTACTGCATTTAGCATGGGCCTATCGGCTCAATGCGATCCTCCTACTATATTATGGGACGAAGACGGTTTGTTAATAAACTGGATTCCGAAAGAAAATGCTGAAAGTCATACGTTACAATATAGAGAATCAGGTACATTCATGTGGACAACTGTCGATATTCCCAAATATACGTCTTCATTTTCTGTAACGAGTCTTACTCAATGCATTGAATATGATTTTAGAGTACGAACAATATGTGAAAACGAAGAAAGTAGTTACTCAGGAATTTATTCAATGAGACCTGATTGTTTTACGTGTTATGAAGACTACTGTGAAGTTCCACAATTATTTTCGAATTCTGTACACATTGCTAGTTTAACTATGAATGATGTAACTAATACATCTACATTCAATACTGATGGTACTGGTTATGAAGATTTTAGAGGAACTTTAGATAGAGTATATAGCCCCGGCGATATCGTAAATGTAGAAATTGAATTAGGAGAAACTTCATTTAGTACACCACTATTAGTAATGTTCATTGACATGAATAGAAACTTAGAATTTGAACCTGAAGAAAAAGTTATAGAGTTTCAATATGGATATGGTGAAATATTTCAAAGTGGTTCGTTTACAATTCCTGAAGATGTAGATTTTGGAATTACAAGGATGAGAATCATTGTTTCAGTTTTCACAAATGAAATTCCTGCTTGTGATTATAATGGTTTTACAGGTGAAACAGAAGAGTATTGTGTACTCATATCTAATCTATGTGATGCAGATTTTGGTTTAGAATTAGAAGGTATAAATGAAGATGGTGCTTCATTTTCATGGGATGATATAGAAATTGCAGAAGCATATAACGCGAGATACAAAAAAACAAGTGAATCAGAAGAAGACTGGGTGGAATTAGCGACTATAGATCCTGAAATTGAATTAGGAAATTTAGAAGATTGTAATGAGTATGAATTTGAGGTGAGAGGTGTTTGCCCTTTTGATACAAGCGCTTATAAGAATAGGATTGTATTTAATTCATTTTGTATAACTTCTACAAACGAGGAAGAATTAATAAATTCTATTAGTACTTATCCGAACCCTTGGACTGATCAATTTACAATTTCAGTTGAAACATTGAAAAGCACAAGAGCAAAAATTGAGTTAGTTAATAACTCAGGGCAATTAATCGGTCAAGCGATTCAAAGCAACTTAATTCAAGGAGAAAACAAAGTGAATCTAAATAACTTTGGGTTTGCGCCTTCTGGGATTTATTTTGTTAAAATTACTGATGAAGAAGGTAATTCTAGTTATCACAAAACGTTGAAAATAAAATAAGTAAAGTTGAAGGCTTACGCTCAAAATAAAATAAAAGCCTTTCGGATTGATTTTCGAAAGGCTTTTTTTATATTACAGTATTATTTTATTGAATAATTGAGTTTTAAATAGAAGACATGTAGACTTTATTACCAATGTAATCAAGGCTAATTTTTAATCTTATTAGTTGTCAAAAAAGAGTTTTTTGATGAAGCTTTTATTAGCATTAATTTTACCAATCTCATTCTTTTTTTCCTGTAAATCTGGAGAAACCAATTCCAAAATTGTACCTGGAATCATTGAAAATCAAACTTTTAACACTACGGTATTGATTGACGGCCATGATTATGATGGTACAATCATACGTAATTGTGTTTTTGAAGAAATAACAGGAGATGGTTTACAAATTAGGGATGTAAATGGGTTAATTATACAAGACTGCATATTTAAAGATATTTCAGAAAACGCAATTAGATTTAGAAATAGTGGTTCATCAGAAAATGTAAAAATTGTAAATAATGAAATCTTCAACATTAAAGAAAATGGCATTTTAGCTCCAGAAAATCACATTAATTGCTTGATAGAAGGAAATATCATTTATAATATTGCGACTAGTAATATATCTAGTCAATTTGGATCACCACATCACGGAATATATTTTCAAGGATTTAATGTAACAATATCTAAAAACACTATTTACGACATATTAAATGATCAAGGTAATTGCATAAGTATAAGAACATTCGGGACGGTATCTAGAAATAGACTTTATGGAGCAACAGATCACGGGATAAGTTATTTTTCAGATCATCCTGGAGACAGGCAAGAGTTATTAATAGAAAATAATATAATTTATGATAACGGGAAAAGATGTATAAATCTAGCAAGTAATGGAATGCAAGAGCATCATATTGGAAAAGCAATTATTAGGTTTAATACTTTAGTTTCAACAAATGATTCACCAATTGGCATAAATGATGAGCTTTCTGATGTTGAATTTGGAATAATAGGTAATGTTGTGATTAGAACTGATGGAGCTGAAACATTTTTCTTCACCAGTCATGATTTTGAAAATTTAAATAATATTACAGCTTCAGATGATATAGGTTTTGTTGATTTTAATAATCGAGCATTAAATATAATGGAGAACTCGATTGCAAGAAATGCAGCAATAGGGACCATTAATTTCCCTGACATTGATTTTGAAGGAAATCAACGGTTAAGTGATAGTTTAGATTCGGGAGCTTTTGAAATTGAATAAAGCAAATTAAAATACATTTCGAATTTTAAAGTTTAAATTTAAAATAACAATTTGAATTGACTATTTTGGGTTTAACTAGGATTTCATTTCTAAGCTTTTCGAAATACAATTAAATGTCACTTTTAAAAAAGGCCTCACTTTTAATCGGAATAATACTTTTGCTATTTGTAGTTTATCTACTTATAGTAGTTTTTAATTTCACTTCGAAGCAAATAAAAGTAGAGCCTGTAAATCTTATTGAAATTCCTACTGGTGCAGTTGATAGATATACCGAAGCCATATCAATTCGTACAATCTCATTTGAGGATAAAATGGATTTCGATTCTTCTCAATTCCTTAAATTCAATGACTTTTTATTGAATAACTACCCTTTAATTAACGAAAAACTAGAACATAAAACGTTCAATGAATTCAGCCATCTTTACCTTTGGAAAGGTAAAAAGTCGGAGTTAAAGCCTATTGTTTTAATGGCGCACATAGATGTGGTTCCAATAGCTTCGCCAAGAGCTTGGACAGTTCACCCATTTACAGAAGGCTTAATAAAGGACACCATTTATGGCCGAGGTGCTATGGATTGCAAATTTGGTTTATTGGGAATATTAGAATCCACGGAGCAACTATTATCTGAAGGATTTGAACCAGAAAGAGATATTTATTTATCATTTGGACATGATGAAGAAATTCTAGGAAATGGGGCAGTTCAAATTTCAGAATATTTAAAAGACAGTAATATTGAAGTTGAATTTGTTTTGGATGAAGGATTAGCTATTACGGATGGTTTGGTGCCAGGGATGGACAGCCAAGTCGCATTAATCGGAATTGCAGAAAAAGGGTTTATGACAGTAGAGTTATCTGTTGCTTTACCCGGAGGTCACTCCTCTACCCCAGCTAAAGAAACAGCTATTGATGTATTATCAAAAGCTGTTTCAAAGTTGAAAGAAAATCCATTACCGAGAAACTTAAATCCAGTAGTTGACAAATTCTTAGACTATCTGGGACCAGAAATGACCTTCTTTCCTAAAATCTTTGTTGCAAACAGAGGAATCTTCAAACCTTTTCTTTTAAATGATTATGAAAAAAGTAATAATGGAAATGCTTTAATTAGAACAACAACTTCACCTACTATTTTTGAAGCAGGGATAAAAGAAAACGTTATTCCTACTGTGGCTAAAGCTTTAGTTAATTTTAGAATTATTCCTGGTGAAACTCAAGAAGATGTACTATCTCATGTTCAAAAAGTCATAAATGACAATAGGATCAATATAGAAGTCTACACAAAAGGAAGTGGCCCATCTGCGATTTCCCCTATTGACAATAAATCCTTTAACTCTATTCAACAATCAATACTTGAAATTTATCCACAAGTTAAAATTGCCCCATCCTTAGTTTTAGGAGGAACAGATTCTAAGAATTTTTCAAAACTTTCAAAAAACATTTATAGGTTCAGTCCTTACATTATAAATACAGGTAATAACAAATGCTTTCATGGCATTAACGAACGAGTACCCAAAGTTGAATATGAAAATGGTATTAGATTTTATCGGCAAGTTATAATTAATGGTTCAGGATTTTAATCCAAACCTCACTACTCACATTCTATTTATAATTTGATAAGTAATTCTGATCAAATACTAACGCAAAACAGTAACATCTCCAATAATCGCTTTTTCTACTCCTGAAACAAGTCGATAACTCATATAATAACAAAAAACGCCTTGCTGAACATCTTGCCCATTGAACTTTCCATACCAAAATCCTTCTTCAGAACCTGGTGCTACATTATTAGCAGCAAAAACCCTATTTCCCCATCGGTCATAAATACGAAAATCAAGAACCTCGTCTACTGAAGGTACATAAGGCATTCCAAATCTTGTATTCTCATTAATGTTACTATTTGAAATAAAAATGTTCGGCAAACTAATATCTTGCTCAATCAATCGAATGCGAATTGAATCAAAGCCAACACATCCATTTTCATCTGTAATTGTTAAGAATATTGTGTTATCGTTGATTGCCTGCTGAATTAATGTCAAATCATCTTCAGGAATATTTCCTTCTAAATCTTCCCAAGAAATATCCGAAATATCAGATTGCAATAAGTTTATTATGGCTTCTATTGTTAACTCTTGATTATAAAAAGCAATAAGATCTTCACCCAATTCAACATCTACAACATTTGGTTCTCCTATTTCTATTGAATCAAACACAACACTGCAACCATCAGCACTTGTTACTTCTATGATATACAATCCCGGTTGTAATCCGTTAATTTCCTTTTCTTCAAATTCATTGCCATTCAAAATACATTCAAACGGACCATATTCTTCATTATAAATTTCTATTTGAATTTCTCCATTTGTATCCCCAAAACATAATACATCGTCGGTTATAATTTCAACATCAGGGCTAGGAGAAATTTCAACCTGAACAAATGTTGTACTTTCTACACAGGGTGTAGCTGATGGTATTGAATAAAAATATTCATAAATGCCAGGATTTACGGATGCAAGGTTGATTGAATCACTTATAGGAAGATCTATAAAATACCAAGTACCTCCTTGATCATAATCTGATATTAAATCATACAAATAAACATCCATATTATCTTCAGGACAAAGAACTAATGTATCATCGGAAATACCAGATGAATTTTGATACTCAATAATAAATGAAGCTGAAAAAGTAGTTTGACAATCATCTGGCCATGAATCCAATAAAGTATAAGTGATTTCATATTCTCCTATAGAAGCATTTTGAAAATCTAGCATCTTGCCATTTAGAATTATTGGTGGATTTACCAAACCATTGGTATTCTCCACTTGAAACTCTCCTTCTAAGTCAGTAATAACAAATAACGATAAATCTAAATTATCCTGATTTCCACACACTTTTTGATCAATCATATTTACGATAGGACAATCACAGTCATTAATATATATTTCAATAGAATCTGATTCAACAGGACACGAAATTGTATTTCCATTGGAAGAAAAAACTACTGTATATGAACCTTCTACATAATTATCAAAGTCTATCATATTCTCCGTTACCTCCATTCCTTCCAACATCCAATCACCAACTAAACCTGGGTCAGATAATAGATTATCTAATTCCAACACTGATCCAAATAAAGCATTATTACACAATGTATCAACTGGAGAAATCATAAATCCTGAAAATTCTTCTCCAGTAATAATCAAGTTTCCGGTAAAATCAAAGCCACATATTCCAGTATATGAATTTAAAATCCAAGAGTTAGTTCCTTCTAAAATAGGAAAAGAGAGCGTTTCTATATTTTCGTTAATTGTAAATTCTACAACTTCTTCATCCTGATTTTCGAAGCTAATCTGATAAGGAAAAGGACCTTGAAAGTTATAATCAAAATCATATATTATTTCACTTGTACAAAGGGTATCGTTGATTGCAAAATCGAAAGTCAAGTTATTCAACCAAATAAATGGAATAGCTTCAGATACTGTAAGACATGGATCATCAAGATTGAGTCCATTACTACTTATCGAATCAGGGATTGAAATAATTAATCGAAGATAATATACTTGTCCAAAGTTATAATCAGGAGATTGATTAAAACTAGCTCCGTCGCTAAAGTTTATAAAATCATCAACTTCGTCATTTTCTGATGTATAAGTATAATAGAAAACACTATAAATACTTTCGTCAAATTCAAAATCTTGATTTGAAATAATCAAGGGATCAAGAATATCACCAGCACATAATACAATTGTATCCGTATTAAAGCTTCCTATCAAAATATCACATGAACAATTTATAGGTAATATTTCAGTTTTGACGATACATCCGTTAAAATCTGTAATGCTTAGTGTAAAAGATTGAGTAACATCAATTTCATCAGAAACAAATTCATTTCCTACAAATGTTCCTGGTATGTTCACAGAATAAGGAGCTTCACCTTCCTCGATTATAAAACTTAAGGTATAAAAAGAAGGATCTAGCGTGCAATTCTGTTGAACATCTGTGAGTATTGGGTCAGAAGGGACATCAAAAGTAAAAGGTATAATTGTATCACACCAATCGTTGAATAGTAATAGATTATATTCATATATACTTGATTCAGATGCTACAAAATATGAGGTATCTCCTGAAGTTGAAATCTCCATTTCACTTGGGCCACTTACAAACTCCCAACTTATACTATCCAAGAATATTTCATCAAAAAAGCTAAGGTAAAACGAGTTGCCGCAAATTGTATCTTGGATATGCCATGAAACTTGAGGCTTAGGTAAAAAGACAACAGCTTGTCCTGGACTAACAAAAGTACAAGAGTTATCTAGATCAATTATACCATTTTGGGCTTGACCCACAACCATAGAAATATAATAAGTTACACCAGGAATAATTCCTGATTGAAATTCAAAACTTCCCGTATCATTAAAATCTATAATATTCCCTAAACTAGAACCCGGAGAATCATGCAAGTAATATAAGCCAACATCTCATTCAACCATAGTAGAATCAAATAAGAAAACAGCTTGCACTGAAATGAGCGTAAATATTATAGTTGCAAGAATT
>CAYOIL010000096.1:0-2787 GCA_964403985.1 uncultured Saprospiraceae bacterium | reverse complement strand
AAACTTCCCACTTCGGCACAAACTTCAATTATTTCGTCACTCATAGTACCTGCATCTGTAGAACATAAACATTCAAATGTACCAGATAGGACTGGAAGATTGCATCCCGCATCATCTTCAATAAAAAAATTAAACATTTCGCCAGACAAAAATAAATCTGATACAAATACATTGCTAATAATAGATTGGCTATTGACTGAATAAGGTGGATTCCCACCTGTAATATTTATTTCTACAGAATACTCTTGGCTACTGTTACATTCAAAATCAGTAAACAATATAGACAAAGGAGGAAATAATTCAATACTTAGAGTGGATGAGGCAATACAACCATTATTATTTTCTTCTAATTCAAATTCATAAATACCAGCTTCTGAAATAGTAACATTAGTTGTTTGACTATTGGGATTGGAGAAAGTAGCTGTTCCAGGTCCATTCAACAAAGACCATTGTAAATTTGAACCAGCACTAATTATTGAAGCTAAAGTGAATTCGAAATCACAAAGATCCGAAGCGATAAGGATTTCAGGAGGTTCGTTTGATATTATTGTAATATCCTCACATATCTCATCACTAAATCCACACAAGCTTTGCATTGTGAGACAGACAGTTGCAATCCCTTCTTCCTCAGCTATATAGCTTATAGTAGGTGTTCCATTGCCTGAAACTTCGGTTAAATTAGTTAACTCCCATGAGTAATCGATAATATCTGAATTCCCCATAACAGTTGCAAAAGAAGATTCACCTTCACAAAGAATTTCATCTAAAAAGATTTCATCTGGTATAACAATGTCAAGTATATTAATATCAAAACATGTTTCTTCTCCAGGACAATCTCCGCCTATTTTTGTAACACATATCTCACCTGTTGATATATTTTCCTCATCCCAATTAATAACGGCAATATTATTTATTAAACTTTCTAAAGTACCTCCTGTCACAACAACGTTGAAAAATTCACCCGCTTGTAATGGAGGTAATAGCGTGTAAGTATATGACTGATTAACACAAACACTTTCAGGACCCATAAGTGTAATTTCTTCTTCTCCTTCACTAACAGTTATGTCAAGACAATCTTCAAAAGTTCCACAATCATTTGACACTGTCCCACATAACTCAATAGGTCCAGTTTCAAACACAACTGAAAGAACATTATTGTTTATTTCGAAAAATGAAAAAGTCCCCATATTAACTGTAAAACCGTAAGTTGCCAAAGGATCTATTACATTAAAATTATATTGAACAAGTTCTCCAGGACAAACTTCTAATGGACCGAAAATTGCAGGATCAGGAGGAGCAAGAACGTTTATATCTCTGCATAAAAGAGTAAGTTCTCCACAAAAAACAGAATTATCAATATCTTCCGAAAGATCTGTAATGGTTGTTACACCATTTATAGGAGGCAATAAAGACTCATCATCCAATAAATAAGATAAGCCACACATTGTGTATTCTCCTACAGGGAATGTTGAAAAATCAGGATCTTCTGTAAATTCTATTATTACACCTGTATTCGCATTATAAACTACAGCATAATAACCAAAAAGAGCTTCATCAGGCGGTGAAGAACCTGGGTAATCAGGGTCAATGCCTAAGTTTAAACTTGGGTCATTTAGGCAAGCTGAAAATGTAGACGTTTCAATTTCTCCTGCATCTGCTTCACACAGCATTTCTGCCAGAGCACATCCTAGATCTCCAGTGCAATCAGTTCCTGAATTATCAGCAAAAACTAAAAACCAATCGTTTATTGTCCCATCATCTAAAAAAATTTCGTCTTCTATTTGTAATGTCCAGTCTCCGTTTACAGGACCTGATAAGGATTCTAAACAGCCTGCACCAGTTGTTAAATTAGCATTCGTAGGATAATAAGTACCGCCATAATCAGTGTTTGGTTGATATCCACCATTAGAATCAAAGAATTCACTAAATCCAGGATCAGGTATTGCAATTCCATCACACGAATTAAAACAAATTAAAAAGCTTAGATTTTGATTAACGCTGATACCTGTTTGTTCAATTAATAAAACTGAACTACCATTTGGAGCAATAAGCGTAACATTTACTTCATTAATCGCATCAGTGACGTAATCGATAAAAATACTAATTAATTCTTGTCCATTAGAGCCGAGAACATTATTTGAAGCTCCGCTAATAGTTATTGTACTTGTAACTGTCCCGTTACTTATTGTATTTACAGGACAATCTGTACATCCACATTGGCCAATAATTTGAATACTTGAAAGTAAAAAAACAACAAAAAAAATTAGCTCTTTTTTATACATCATACTAAGGTTCAGCACAATATATACAAATTGTAGGAAGTATGAAATTATTCCTTCTAGTTATGGGAGATTTTAGAGAATAAAATTTGGGTGCACCCAAAATTAATTTATTTTCAATCCTTCTCTACCAATGAAAATCCATATAAAACGGCAAATCCAGCTATCATACAAATTATAGTGACTATGGTCATTGGTTGGTCTAAATACTCCATTGGAGGTACTAACTGTTCTGATAAAATCTGAATCTCTTCCGGTAAGTCAGCTACAGGGCCAGAATAATTAACAATCTTACTTGTCTCTTTGTCTAAATATGTATCGACATTTCTCCACGGCCAAATTTTCCTTAAAGAGCCAAGCATAAATCCAGTCAATAATCCCAAAGTAACATTCCTATAATGTTTGAAGGCATAGGACATAACTCGGGCGAAACTAAGTAAACCAATTCCACAACCCATCATAAAAGTAAACAATAGGATAATGCTACTCATTTCTTGCTCTGTCATAG
>CAYOIL010000095.1:8553-13274 GCA_964403985.1 uncultured Saprospiraceae bacterium | reverse complement strand
GTAGTATATTCTTGGGTAATTATTGTCCTGAAAGTGCGGGAGACTATGCTTCGGGAACGAATCACACACTACCAACAGGAAGTTGGGCAAAATCGTACAGTGGAGTAAATATGGACTCTTTTACAAAAAAGATTACTTATCAATCTATCAACAAAACCGGAATTCAAACATTAGGTAAAACAATTATGACAATGGCGAGAGAGGAGCAACTAGAAGCTCATGCACTGGCAGTTGAAATTAGATTAAACTATTTAAAGAATAACAAATGAAACGAAGTGTATTGGAATTAATGAGATCCAATGTTGCCAAAATGCAAGGGTATAAGTCTGCAAGACATGACTATCAAGGATCAGCACAAGTATTTATGGATGCGAATGAAAACCCTTTTGACTGGGAATATAGTCGATATCCTGATCCGCATCACTTTCGGTTGAAAAGAGAGTTGTGGAAAGTTAAAGGCTGGGATATGGGTAAAATTAGCTTAGGAAATGGAAGTGATGAGCTTATTGATCTCTTGATTAGAGCATTTTGTGAACCGGGAAAAGATGCTATTCGCGTTTTAAAACCTTCATATGGTATGTATACCGTACGCGCAGCTTTGAACGATGTCGAAATCCTTCTCACGGACGTAGATCCCAATTTTCAACTTGACCCTAGTCTCGCTGTCCTTAAGCCTCCCGCAGGAAAAATAAATAATGAAAAAATATTTTTCCTCACTTCCCCAAATAACCCTTCAGGCAACGCTGTTCACCCCACCCAACTTGAAGAAATCGTTTCACGTTATGACGGTATTGTTGTAGTAGATGAAGCATATATCGACTTTTCTTCTCGGGATTCTATGTATCACCTCATAGATAAATATCCCAATCTCGTCGTCTTACGAACTTTCTCTAAAGCATATGCCGCAGCCGGTTTGAGAATAGGAATCGCTCTAGCTGATGGACTCATTACTAATGTTCTTCATAAAATTAAACCACCTTATAACCTCTCTACTATAGCTATGGAACAAGCTATGAACATCCTCAAAAAAGAAGAACTTATTAAAACTCAAATCCACCTGCTGACCGCTGATCGAGATAATTTAAAATCCGATTTAAATCGCTTGACTTGTGTAAAATACGTCTTTCCAAGTGATGCTAATTTTCTCCTTGTTCAAGTAGACAATGCAAACAATGTGTACGCCTTTCTTCGAGAAAAAGGAATTATTGTAAGAAATAGATCTACCCAATTTCAATGTGCAGATTGCTTAAGATTTACTGTAGGCACTCCTGTTGAAAATAAATTATTACTGAACAGCTTAAAAGAATATGATGAGCAAAGTAACTAAACAAAAAGTACTGTTCTTGGACCGTGATGGAGTGCTTGTTCTTGAACCTTCCGACTATCAAGTCGATCACATTGATAAAGTTGTTTTTCCTGAATATATGCTAACGAGCTTATCTAGAATAGCAACCTTGCTCGACTATAAATTGGTCATGATAACGAATCAAGATGGTTTAGGAACAGATAGTTTTCCAGAGAAAGATTTTTGGCCAGTACAAGAATTGATCCTGAGAACATTAAAAAGTGTAGGAGTAATTTTTGAAGAAATCCATATCGATCACAGTTTTGCAAAAGACAATTCTCCTTATCGAAAGCCTGGTATAGCTCGCTTAGGTAAATACAGGAACGGAGACTATGATCTTAAAAATTCCTATGTTATAGGAGATCGATTAAGCGATATGGAGTTGGCTAAGAATTTGGGATGTAAAGGAATTCGAATTAATGCGCTAGAAGAAGATGATATAGACTATGGTGATCTGGCAGATACAATAGTCGCTTCCTATGATAATTGGAAAGGAATAGATACGTATTTATTTGCTCGTGATCGAGTAGTTTCAGCTGTGAGAAAAACACATGAAACAAGAATTGAGGGACAAATAAATCTAGATGGAAATGGAGAAGCTAAAAATGATACGGGCTTGAAATTTTTCGATCACATGCTTGATCAAATCGCCAAGCATAGCGGAATTGACTTATCTATTAGTTGTAAGGGAGATCTCGAAGTTGATGAACATCACACGATAGAAGATGTGGCGATTGTTTTAGGCGCATTGATTAAAGATGCAATTGCTAAGAAAGTGGGGATAAATAGATATGGTTTTGCCTTGCCTATGGATGACTGTAGAGCACAAGTACTATTGGATTTCGGAGGAAGAAGTTGGTTGGAATGGAAAGGAGAGTTTAAGCGAGAAAGGGTGGGGGACGTGCCTACGGAAATGTTTTATCATTTTTTCAAGAGTGTAAGCGAGCATGGGGCTATTAATCTCAATATTATTGCTGAAGGAAATAATGAACATCATAAAATCGAGGCAATTTTCAAAGCATTTGCTCGCGCTTTAAAAATGGCGATAAAGCAGGATAAGAACGATTATTCAATTCCTACTACAAAAGGCATGTTATGATAGGGATTATTGACTACGGAGCTGGAAATACTCAGTCCATTATAAATGCTTTAAATCGCCTTGATGTTCCTTATTTTTTGAGCGAAAGCTCAGCCCAACTAGCTACAGCTGATAAATTAATCTTACCTGGAGTGGGTCACGCTAAAGCCGCAATGAATCAATTAAAGAAGCACAATTTAGTTGACTTTATAAAATCTTGGGAGCGTCCATTGTTGGGAGTTTGTCTGGGTATGCAATTACTGTGTTCTTTTTCAGAAGAAGGAAATACCAAGTGCTTGGGCATTGTAGAAGAAGAGATTGTTAAATTCTCTGATATGAGCTTGAAAGTTCCTAAAATGGGATGGAATACCACTATACCTTCAAGCGATACATTGCTCCATAATATTAAGGAGTCGGACTATTTTTACTTTGTACATAGTTATTATTTACCTGTATCAAAATACAGTATTTGCGATGCCAACTATGGTATTGATTATACAGTAGCTATTAGAAAAAATAATTTCTATGGTGTACAATTTCACCCAGAAAAAAGCTCTTCATCAGGTGCTTTAGTTCTATTAAATTTCATCAATTTATGACACAAATATTTCCTGCGATTGATATTATCAATGGCTCATGTGTTCGCCTTACAGAAGGTGCGGAAGACTCAAAGAAAGATTACGGAATATCCCCTTTGGAAATGGCACTTCAATATGAAGATGCTGGAGCAGAATATCTTCATATTGTGGATTTAGATGCAGCTTTTGGAAATGGAAATAACTATAACATTGTTTCTAAGATTGCTCAAAAAACCGCTTTGAAGATTCAACTCGGAGGTGGAATCCGTACTACGGATCAAGCCGAGAAAATCTTTAATTTGGGCGTAAGCCAAATAATAATAGGGAGTACAGCAATAAAAAAACCTGATCTGGTGTGCAGATGGTTAGAAGATTTTGGGCCAGAAAAAATTGTAATTGGAGCAGATACTATTGAAGGTAGAATCGCTATAAATGGGTGGAAAGAATTAAGTAAAAAATCTTTGACTGATTTTATAACTGAATTTCATCGGGCTTCCGCCCAAAAGTTTTTATGCACAGATATTTCTAAGGATGGGAAGCTAGGAGGGAGTGCAATAGAATTGTACAAAAAACTAAAAGAGGAATTCCCACGCGCTCAATTTTTGGCAAGTGGAGGTGTAACAACGCTGGAAGAAATCGAGGAATTGAAAAGCATGAATATATACGGAATAATTGTAGGAAAGGCAATTTATGAAGGTAGAATTGAACTCTCTAAATTATTTCAAAAATGATAACAAAGCGAATAATTCCTTGTCTTGATATTCGAGTTGGACGTACAGTAAAAGGAACAAACTTTACATCGATTAGGGATGCTGGTGATCCGCTAGAATTAGCTAAGCAATATGAGAGGCAAGGTGCTGATGAATTAGTGTTTTTAGACATTACAGCTACAGAGAGAAAGGCAGAATTATTGACGAAATTAGTCCAGCAATTATCAGTAGAGTTATCAATTCCTTTTACAGTTGGCGGCGGAATAAATTCAGTTGAAACAGCTTACTCTGTTTTGAGAAGTGGAGCGGATAAAATTGCAGTTAATTCAGCAGCAGTGAAAAGACCTGAGTTAATCTCGGAATTGAGCAAGACCTATGGCACACAATGTGTTGTTCTGGCTATTGATGCCAAAAATATTAACAATGAATGGTGGGTTTACACCCATGGCGGTAAAAGGCAAACTTCTCGAAAATTATTTGAATGGGCATTGGAAGGCCAAGAAAGAGGTGCGGGAGAAATTTTATTCACATCAATGGATAACGATGGAACGAAGGAAGGGTTTGCTTGTGACGCCTTGAATGAATTATCTAGTTTATTAAAAATTCCAATTATTGCAAGTGGAGGAGCTGGGAAAGAAGAACATTTCGAAAAAGTATTCAAATTTTCGAAAGTAGATGCAGCTTTGGCAGCTAGTATTTTTCATTATCAAGAAGTTTCATTACCCGCATTAAAAATCTATTTACGAGAACAGGGCATCCATGTCCGATTAACCGAATAATTATGGAAAAAGTTAAAAGCATAGAAAGCTTAATTAGAGAATTAGATTGGGAAAAAGAGAATGGATTGATTCCATGTATTATTCAAGATGTCGATACGCTAAAAGTATTAATGATGGGGTATATGACGAAAGAATCCTTACAAGAGACAGCTAAGGAAAAGAAGCTAGTTTTCTATTCTCGTTCGCGAGAAAAGTTATGGATGAAAGGTGAAGAATCAGGCAATGTACTGG
>CAYOIL010000095.1:0-8543 GCA_964403985.1 uncultured Saprospiraceae bacterium | reverse complement strand
TAGTAAATATGTTTATGGATTGTGATAAAGATACCTTATTGGCTAAGGTTAAGCCCAAAGGCCCTGTTTGTCATACAGGTGCGGATACGTGCTGGAAAGAAAAGAATGAAAAGGATACGCAGTTATATAAACTTGAAAGACTTATAAATGAGCGAAAGGATTCGCCTACAGATACTTCCTATACGGCTTCTCTTTTTGCTAAAGGGATCAATAAAGTAGCTCAGAAAGTAGGGGAGGAAGCTGTTGAATTAGTAATCGAGGCAAAGGACAATAACGAGGAATTGTTCTTAAATGAAGCGGCGGACTTGATGTATCATTATATCGTTTTACTGGCTGCAAAAGGCTATGGATTGAAAGATGTGGAAGAAGTTTTGAAAGGGAGGGAGAAGTAGGTGTATGATCCTTACTATATTTAAAGATTAACCTTTTGAATTTACTATGAAATAAGGAATTAAACTAAGAAGGATTGATAGAACACTTATAACAATTCTAGCGCCAAATTGAGCGTTGGGTACATTTAATTTTAAAAACAAACCAGGGACTATAGCTAAGCAGATTGAAGCAAATATGTAGGGTAGTGACGAAACGCCTTGTCTTTTAGCTTCTTTATTTATCTGTACACAAATTATTATGATTAAAATTAATCCTATCAAAATTACTTTTTTATAAAGCTAATAATATTTTTTTGATGTAATTCAATAAAGCTTCTTTGATTAATACTTTAATGTTTTAAAATTTTGGGCTCATTCCCCTCTCTAACTATTTTCCTATTCTATATTACTTTTGGCCTTTAATAGAATTGATTGGGAAGATGATTTCATAAATGCAACATTGTTGCATTTATGAAAAAATACGTTACTTTTATGGAAAGAAATAATTTCAACTTATAATAAATGATCAATTTCCATACACAAGCAGAAAAAGTAGATAAGTATCCAAATAATTTAAAAACTGGAATTAACCAAAATGTTTTAAATCTAATACATCAAAAGGATATTAATATTGCAATTTATCAAAGAAATATTAATGAACTTGAAGATGAAATAACAAAATTGCTTAATAGAAATATTGAATTTAAATATACAGGTAGTTTAGAGGGCATAGAAAAAGAACTTAAATCTACATTAGGGAGTAAGGATTTTAATTTAGTAATTGAAGATGTTTTAAACCTTGTTCAATGTTTTAAGCAACTTTCAGATTCGACAGAATCTCGAATACTTTTAGCTACTGTTAACTCGAATATGTGTAGAAAATTTCATACTGATATTAATACTTTAAGATTACTATGTACATATCAAGGACCTGGTACTCTTTGGGTTTCCAACGAAGTTGCAGATAGTGATATGTTTGATAATCAAACGTATAATTCAGAAATAATAATTGAAGAAAGTTTAATCAATCAAGTTCGAACGGGTCATGTAGCCATTTTGAAAGGTGCTTTATATGAAGATGGTATTCCGATTATGCATCGAAGCCCAACTATTGAAGAAACTGGTGACAAAAGACTATTGCTTCGAATTGATTTAAATGAAAACCTTTGGGCATGATACCGAAAACTTTTGAAGAGTGGAAGAACTGTATTGTAAATGATTGCAAGATCAATTTAACAAGTAGTTTTGCTAAGAAAAGAATTAGTATTTATGAAGATGGTATGCATCCTGAAACAATAAGATTTGTCAAATTGTATGGACAAAACCACTTAAATAACATTTTATATTGGTATAGTCGAATTCAGGTTAGTACATTAATGACGAAAAATAGTCCTGAATAATGTTTATTAATTGAAAGAATAGTAGTTGTAAAATACACAAAAACAAGGCTCTAATGCAATTTTGGGCTCGAGCCCAAAATAAAAAGAACCCCTTTGTAACTTTCACAAAGAGGCCTTGGTAAATGTAATTAATTGGTATTAGACATATTTATACTTATTCATTTTCTTTAAAATGAAAACCCAAACCAATCCACCCTTAAATTTTGTGCCCATTCGTAATCAGAATCGAGACGTTTTATTATTAGTACACATCCGGAGGTTGTAACAGATCGTGTTGTTACACTAAATACGTCATTGAAGGTAGCACCAGTTTGAGTAGAAGAAGTGACTACAATTTTGGGAGTTGTGGGGAAACTATATGGAAATGAAACAGAAAGAACTTTAATCCCATCAGCTGGTGCTTGATCATTCGTTGTATTATCGGCTCCTACAACAAAAGTCCCGCCTTGCATAGCTCTGAAATTTGAGGAAGTACCAGGTCCTACTTTTAATCTGCTTGTCGTTGTAAGGTCTGCTACGTTAAGATCATCTGACATCTCCACATCACCTATAAATTCTCCTGCTAAATTTCCAAATCCTATTCCTTCTGCATACATACCGACTGCTGTTCCATAAGGTCCTTCAGCAATTGCTTTTACGCCTATATTTTCCGTAGTTGCATCTTCAGCAGAAAATGATCCTCCTATATTACTATTCCCTGCCTCTGAAACATAACCAGAAACTCCAAATTTAAGGTCTGCCGTTCCTCTTACATTAGCAACGAAACCGCTTTGATTTTTGATAAGGTTATCTCCTTCTACAAGTGCATAATATCCAATATTTGATGCATTTGTAGCTTTAACATCAAGGAAAACACCTGTGTTGGAAGAAGTGAATGTACTACCTTTTCCTGGACTTAACATTCTGATTTCAAGACCAGTACCAGACGAAGTGGGTGGATTTTGATAATTAAAATAAATCCCATCGTCTCCTATCACTGATAAATTGTGAGAAGTACCTGTTGAGCCTATAGAAACATTACGAGTAGTATTATATACTGTGGATGAGTTCATTAACCAATGACCATCACCTTGTAAATTAGTTAGTTGTGATCCATCTCCTATGAAATTACCACTTGTTTTTATATTCCCATTCACATCAAGTTGTTCAGTAGGTTGATCAACATCAATTCCTACTTTACCATTTTTTAGTACTACAAATGCATTATTCCTAAATGTGTTTGACGTCCCATTTCCTATTACCATCAATGGATCTGTTGAAACCCAATATTGATAATTTGCTGAAGTATATTCCGTATTGTATCTTCCGAAATAAACGCCTCCATAACTGTTAGCAGTTAATTGAATTCCTGCTGCTAAAGTCCCATCGCTATTAACGGTATTACTTGCTCCAAATACAGTGCTTGCTGTTCTTGACGTTGAATTATTATATCCTGCTATAAAATTGAATAAACCAGTTACATTATGGAATTGACCAAAAGTTGAATTATAATCTCCATTCACTGTATTACGAAATCCAGCGCTAAAACAATGTTCTCCATTCACTTTATTTTCTTTTCCAGTTGCAAAGGAGTTTTCACCTAAGACTCGATTATTCATACCGAAAGTTGCAGAATATTCACCTAGTGCTAATCCATTTAATCCAGAAGTAAAGCTACCTAATCCAATACTATCAATATCTAAATACGATGGATCCACATCTCCTATTCTAAATGCCTTTTTAGCTTTTATCAATTTCAAAATCGTGCTTTCAGAATCATCATCAATTCTTACATCTCCTTTCATGTGTAAATCCTCTTCAGGATTTGTAACATTCAAACCTATATTCTGCCCTTGAAGTAGCATTGTACTACTTAACAATATAAGGATCATTAAACTTTTCATATCTATTCTTTTTACTTAAGAATTAATACAAAAATACGACCATCAAAAGCCACATGTTGCCGTTTTGTGTGGTTGGTATGAATGGAATGGAATTCAGTTGAATTCAATAAGACTTAGGAAAAATAGAGTTTGAATTTTTCAAGCATAATAGCTCGATTTGCCCTAGAAATAGGTATTGACGTATCATTGTTCATTATTGCAAAGTGACCATCGTTTCGTTCAATTTTCTTGATTTTCTTCATAGAAATTAAATAAGAATGATGACATCTAAAGAAATCTTTTTGTGGCAACTGTTGCTCGATGGCTTTCAATGAAATATTTATTAGTAAGGGTTTTTCATTTTCCATGTAAAGCGTACAATAGTTATTATCAGACATTACATAATTGATATCATCGAATACAACTTTAACCCAACCATCACCAGAATTTAGAACTAGACTTGTGGTGTTTTCAATTGTTTTAGAAGCTATTTTTTGAGCACAAAGTGCTACTGTTCTGAGTAGGTCATCTTTTACAAATGGCTTAGTTATATAGGCTTCAGGATTTAATTTTTTAGCTAGTTCAAAAAAATCTTCTTGCCCAAAAGCTGTAATAAATAAAATAGGAATATCATACATATCTTTTATCATGGATGCCGTTTCTATTCCGTCATAAGCACCTTTTATTTCGATGTCCATAAGAATTAAATCTGGAAGAGATTTCTTACAAGATTCCACACATTTTTTAAACGAATCGACTATTCCTAGAACAGAATAATTGGCATTCTTTAGAATGGCTTGAAGATTAAGAGCAATAGTGAATTCATCTTCTACTATTAAGATTTTAAAGGATTCATTCATGTGCAAAAGATATAATAAATTTTGTAAAATCGCCTTCTTTGATATTCAATGTACAATCAATTTGTTGGCTTAAACCCTGTACTAGCTGCATTCCCAAGCCATTCGTGTTTTCAATATGAGCTAATTCTAATTGATTACCAGTATGGTAAATTTCAAGTTTCAGTTTATCTTTTTTAGTCATTGAAATATAAATCGTTCCCCCTTTATCGGTAAACCCATGTTTATTCGCATTGGTAAACAATTCATTTATAATTAATCCTATATTAATGAAGGAATCCTTAGCTATTGTAACATCGTCCAACTGTTTTACAACTTTAATATTTCTACTTTTAAAACCAAGAGATTGTTCCAGTTGATTACATAATTTATCAATATAAGTAGATAATGTAAGATCTAGAAAATCTGTATTGGAGTACAATAGATCATAAAGTAAAGATATTGATCGAATTCTATTTTGAGCATTTGTAAGAACTTCTTGAGGATCTGCAGAAGAATTCTGTAGTAGTTGTAGATTAATGAGTGAATCAACTACACTAAGATTGTTTTTGATTCGATGTTGGATTTCTTTGAATAGGAAATTCTTTGTTTCAAGATCGTTACTTATTTCTTTATTTTTTTCTTCAAGTAACTTGTTGTTTTTTCTTTTTAATCGAACATTCCTAGCTAATAATATTGTACTTAAAAGAAAGAGGAATAAACCAATTATAAGATAAACAATCCGTAACTTATTTCGATTGTTTACTGCTAGTTGGAATTTTTTTTCGGTTTGAAGAAGTTGGATTTTCTGTGCTTTACTTTTAACATCATACTGTGTTTCAAGCTCTAGAATTTTTCCTTGTTGGCTTTCGCCCAAAAGTGAATCTTTTAAATTATGATAGACATCACTATATTGCAATGCACGAGAATAGGAACCCTTTGATTTATAGACTTCTGCTATTCTTTCCAAAGCTGACAAATGGATCTCATTTACTTTACCACCTTCTGCATTTTTAATTGCACTTTTTAAATAATTTTCCGCTAAGTTCATATTGCCTGTAGCAAAATAATAGTTTCCTAGTTTATTGTTTAATTCAGCTTTCAGATAAGCACTAGATGAATTCTTTAGCTTTTTTTCTGCTTTTTTTAATAAGTCAAGAGACAAGTCTGATTCGCCTTGAAGTTTATATACTTCAGAAAGGTTGAAATAGCTAGTCATCAAACTCTCCATATTTTCTTCCTGTTCTTTAAGTGCAATAGCATCAATAAGATATTCTTTGGCAAGTTCATACTTGCCTTGACTAATATAAAGTTCTGCAAGATTGTTTTTGGATACAGCAATTGCTTTGTTGTCTTTTAACCCTTCTTTTATTTGTAGAGATTTTTCCCAGTAATTAACAACCTGATCATTATTCCCTATAAAGCTATGAATCGCTCCTATGTTATTGTAAACAGATGCTAATCTCAAACTATCTTGAATGTCTTCGAAGTGTTCAATAGATTTATTGTAAAAAATTAAAGCAGTGTCATAAGAAGATTTATACAAGTAAACATTTCCCATATTAAGATTAGAAGCTCCTTGTCCGAAGATATCCATCGTTTTTATTCGTATATCAAGGGCTTGATTATGGAAAATCAATGCACTATCATACTTTGCCATTAACATACATACTTCTCCAAGATTATTATAAATAATCGCCTCCATAGAATCTTTTTCAGCTTGTTCATATGTATTAGCACAGATTAAAAATTCTTTCTTAGCCAGTGTATATTCACTTTTATTCCGATAAGAAAGGGCTAGTTTATTTCTATAAAAAACAACTGAATCTGGATTAGAAGATTGGAAAGATGTTATTTTTTGTTTTAGAAATTCAGTATCTTGAGCAATACTCACACTACTATAAAGTAGGAAGATTCCTAGTGTTAGAAAGGAAAGAAAAAATGGGCTGTTTTTCATCAATTAGGGGCATTCTGTATTACACAGAATTTACATTTTCAAATGGTAAATTATAGGGGTTTATTAAACGAAGATAGATAAAATATAATTGAATGGATAGGGCTTGAAGTCTAAGGACTTGAATTAAAAGTTTCTCTGTGTTCGATATATATTGTAGATAATTAAAGAATAACGTAGTAGACTTTTATTTCATTCAGCTTGGTTTTTGTGTGCTTTTCTTTGTCATATTTTGGTGATCTGAATCGAGTATTTCACTAAATATCCGAAGTTTATTTTTATACTATTCTTAAGTTGGGGTAGATGTATTTTGTTGTTGAGACTATTTAAGTAATTCGTTCTACTTTAGTTTTTGGGCTTGAGCCAAAAAAAGAGAAAGAAAAGATTTATATCAGTTTTTAGTCTCTGGAAATTACATGAAACCTCTTGTTATAAGTACACGAACACCAACTACTAATACTAAAATTGCAGTGCCTAGCTTAATTGCCCTAGGAGAAGCTTTAATCAGACTTATTCGAACACCAAGTTGACCTCCTGCTAAAACGGCACCTAATAATACAATTGTAATAGGCCAAGAAATTTCAAGCGTTTTACTTATAGCAAGTCCTAGAATTCCAGAGATTGAGTTTACTAAAATAAAAAATGCTGAAAGTGCAGCTATTTTGATAGGTTTTCCCCATTTTAAATGATTGAGCAGTGGTGCTAAGAATATTCCACCGCCTATTCCTACTAATCCAGAAAGTAATCCTATTCCGGCGCCAACAAGGTAGCTCACATAAGGAGGTAGCTTTTTTATGGAGGTGTTTGATGTATAAAATGATTGATAAATTAATGAAATAGAAGAAAAGATTAGCGCTATTCCTAGAATGATAAAAAATACTTTTTCATCAAGTTTAAATAGAGCGCCGATAAATGACATAGGAATACTAGTCACAATAAAAGGGAAAAATTCCTTTAAAGCAAAATGACCTTTTTTATAAAAAAGATAAGTGCTTCCAGAAACTACCAATAAATTACAGAGTAAGGCGTTCGATCTGATAAAGAAAAAGCTTAAAGCGAAAACAGATAACAAAGCTAAGTAACTAGATCCTCCTCCAAAACCAACAGAAGCATAAAGCGTAGCGATAATGAAAAAGCTAATAAATAGAATTATTAAAGTATCAATATCTATCAGCATAATGCTTTAATTGATTTATTCCTCCTTCAATATTGACAAGTTCTGCACTTGGACGATAGGTTTTTAAAAGTTGAATTGCTTTTAAACTTCGAACACCTGATTGGCAGATTACATATACTGCCTTTGAAAAGTTTATTGATTCATATTCATGTATCAATGTGTCCAATGGTATATTAATAGACTTTTCAATATGATAATTTTCATATTCTGTCGAGCTTCGTACATCAATGATTTGTGTCGATTTATCATTCTCTAGCAGCTTATTTATTTTATCAGCAGAAATCGATTGTTCTTCTATCTCGCATATGAGTTGATAATTATCTTGTAGCTTGTTTATCAATTTATTTTCTTCAACTGTACGTATATTGAATTTATGATAAGTCTGTTCAAGAGCATTAAATACGAGAAGTTTTCCAGCCAGAATACGACCAATTCCTGTAATCACTTTTACTGCTTCAAGAGCTTGTAAATTTCCGATAATTCCCGGAATTACACCAAGTACACCTTGTTCGTTACAGTTTGGGATTTCATCGGCTTTTGGCATAGTAGGAAAAAGACATCTGTAAGTAGGACCGTTTTGGTAATTAAAAACACTTACGTGACCTTCAAAGCCATGAAGTGCGCCGTAAATAAATGGTTTTCCTAATATAACACAGGTGTCATTAACAAGGTAGCGAGTAGGGAAGTTGTCCGAACAATCGACTACTAAGTCATAGTCTTTTATGATATCAAATGCGTTTGTAGAATCTAAGAAAACATTATAGGCTTTTAGATTCGTAGTAGAGTTTTGAGCTTGTAATTTAGATAAGGCTACAGAAATTTTGGATTGTTCAAGATCATTCTCAGAATAAAGGACTTGGCGGTGCAGGTTGCTAATACTAACCGTATCATTGTCGATTAGGCCAATGTTTCCTATTCCCATTGCATTCAAATACTGTAAAAC
>CAYOIL010000094.1:3901-13526 GCA_964403985.1 uncultured Saprospiraceae bacterium | reverse complement strand
ACTCTTTCACATCTTGGGGATCATTGATAAATTAAAATAATCCCCCTCTCACCGCTTTAAAAGCTCTGTCATTGACAGCGCTTCTTTTATGCCTTAAACTATATAGAATCAGTAGAACCTATTTGCAAAACAATTAATTAGGAATTAATAGACAATGTAATAAGATCCTACATAGATTAAACTTTTACTCTTAATCAATTGCTAATTATATTCTTCAATAAAAGTAATTTCTCTTTTCACTTAGTATCCTCTCTGGAGAAGTCATTAATACACATAAAAAAAATGGGTGAAAGCAATTCAGCTTTCACCCATTTTTTTATTATAATTATCTGTTTAGTTTAATTAAAACTAATTTAGACGCTTACTCAGCATTACTGTATAACAAGTCTCTTAGTACTTATAAACTCATTAGTACGCATGTTAACAATATACATCCCAGCAGATAAATCAGCCACATTAATCATCATTTTTTGCTGACCAGCATCCATTGACAATTGTTGAACTAATTGTCCATTCAAGTTATAAATTTCAATAATCTTAGCATCTGTATTTCTTGTAGACAAAATTGTCATATCAGAAGTTACCGATGGATTTAAAGTAAATACATCTTCAAGAACAGTTTCCTTGTTAGCAACTACAACATCACATGTACCAAAAAGATACGCTGTTACAATTGTATCTTTTGCTTCCATTGTTAATGCTCTATTAATAAAGTCACCACTAGTAATAGTACAATCACCTTCTCCTAATTCTTCCCACCCATCAGGACCATTTACATATTTGTATTCAATAAGTGTTGCTGGAAGAGGTACAGTAACTTCCCATATTCCATCTCCATCATCATCACTCATTGGTGTGTTAGCTGGTGTCCAGCTATTAATTAAACCACCTGCTAGGAATACTCCTTCAGCAGCTACTGTCTGATCATTCATATCAACACGGAAAGTAGCATTATATTCTACACTTGCAAGACATTCTGTTGTTTCAGAACAATCTCCAAAACATGTATTGATTGTAAGATCTTCATCAGCTACAAAAGTTCTGTCATTAAAAGGTTCAACTGCACAATCTTGTCCTGCAATATTTTCTTTACATTCCCAGTTTGGCAAGCAAATACCATTCAAGAAAGTATAATCTGCTGCATATCCTTTTTGTCTTCTGATGGAAGTAGTATATATACCATCTCCGTCATCATCAGTCATTGCAGGTAATTCTGCATGCCCAAAAGGACCTCCTGCTACATAAACACCATCAGCACTAACATCTTCGTTATTCATATTTACATTCCACGTGATTGTAACTTCATCATCACATGCATAACATGAATTATAACATACTGTAGGTAAAGCACCTGTTTCAATTGCTAAACCTGCTCTGTTAATATATTGATCTCCTACAACACACTCATCACTTGGCGAGAATTCTTCTTGAGTAGCCCATCCATCTAATTGATATTTGTACTCAAATGATCCACTATTCATTGTAATAGTTGTTTCCCAAACTCCATCAAGATCATCATCTGATAAAGGGTTTGCATCTGCAGACCAATCATTAAATGTTCCACTTACATATGGTTGAGTAAATGATTCAGTATATGAATTCATATCTACACTAAAAGTAACATCATATGCTGTCACTTCTGTAGAAGACTTTATTACTAAATTATCTATGTAAGTAGTTACATCATTATCTGCATCTGACATTCCAAAATCTGGAAAAATCACTAATTGTCCAAAAACATGTCCCGCAGCTGGAGTCATATCATCTTCCAATCCTGGCAAACTCAAGTCGATACATAAAGTTTCCCATTCATTCATAACAGTATTCTCAACTGTCCTAATCCAATTCCCAATTGTTCCTGACTGTTCAAGTTTCAATGCAATATTTCCTAAATGATCCATATGTACATCAACACAAAGCTCAAGTCCATTTGTAGCATCAACAGTTGGCTGAGGACTAGCATAAGCTCCTGCCCATACTTCTGAACCCATTGCTTTTACATATTCTAATACTTTCAAAGATTCATTTCCTACTGGATTCGGATTACCAATTACAGCAGCAGTATCAGAATCTAATGTACTACCGAAATAAATATAATTTGTTGATAAACCATCGTCCTCAAAATCATAAATTGTTGTACATACTACATCTCCAGCTCCTGGCACATAAGTAATATTATCAAAATAAGTTACAACATCATCTGTTGAATTTGAATTGAAATCAAAAAACAAAACCATTGTTCCGAAAACACCTCCAGCAGCTGTTCCAAATGGATCTTCAATACTTATTTCACTTAAATCGAAACAAATATTTTCCCATTCTCCAACTTTTGTATTAGGTTGAACTGTTATCCAATTTCCGAAGCCATTAGATGAATTTTCAAGCTTTAGTGCTACATCACCAACATGGTCAAAATGAACATCTAAACACACCTTTCCACCAGAAGTTAAATCAAGCGGTGTTGGCAAAGCATTTGAATATGCTCCAGCCCATACTTCAGAATTTGCTGCCTGTGTATATGACACAACCATCGATGAAGTATTATCTCCAGTTGCATTAGGATTAGCAATAACTTCAGTGTTAGTTCCGTCTAAAGTACTTCCAAAATAAGTAAAAGGTACCGTTGTTTCAGCTGTTTCATAATCATATGGCTGAGCATACATAAAACCTGCTGTTAATAAACATAATATAAAAAGTAAATTTCTTTTCATCATAAAATTTTAAGTAAGTAATAAATATAAAAAGTAGTTAGTCGCGTGAAATTATACTATATTATGTATCTAAAAGAATTATATACTAAAAAAGTTAATCTTTAAACTGTTAATTTACTCATCATTGACATTTTTAAAATAGATATACCTATTTAGTTAATATAATTTGCCACTAAGTCATGGCTTTAAATGTTACAATTCGATTTTTTTTCATTTTGTATAAAAGTTTCATAATAAATCTAATCAAGATGAGTTCGTTGATTTGTTTTTTTTGGGCTCGAGCCCAAAAATTCTTTAAAAAATCACTATTCTTATTGTCAATAAAGCGAACCAATCAGATGGATGCTAAACCTTTAACGATGAAGTTTAGTTATCTTTGCAGCAAGTACATTACATATGCAAAATCACAAACTTACAGACTGGCTACCAATTACTAAAAAAGAACTTGATCTCAGGGGTTGGGACGAGCTGGATGTAGTTCTTATTTCAGGCGACGCTTATGTTGATCACCCAGCTTTCGGAGCTGCAGTGATAGGAAGAATTATTGAAAGTGAAGGTTTTAAAGTAGCAATTGTTCCACAGCCTAATTGGCAAGATGACTTAAGAGATTTTAAGAAATTCGGAAAACCTAAAATGTTTTTTGGGGTTACCTCGGGTTGCATGGATACAATGGTTAATCACTATACAGCGGCACGTAGAAAAAGATCAACTGACGCTTATACTCCAGGAGGGAAAGCTGGGTTTCGTCCCGATTATGCAGTTAAGACATATAGTAAGATTTTAAAAGAATTATATCCTGATGTTCCAGTATTAATTGGTGGAATTGAAGCATCACTTAGAAGAGTGACGCATTACGATTATTGGGAGGATACTTTATTTCCTAATATCCTAGAGCAAAGTAAAGCAGACATGCTTGTTTACGGAATGGGTGAAATGCCATTAAGAGCAATTTTACAGCTTCTAAAAGCTGGGTATCAAATGAAAGACATTACTCATGTTCCACAAACAGCTTTTCAAGTAGGAAGACACGAAGCTCTACCTAATCCAGATTTATGGAAAACAAGAGCTTTACATAGCCATGAAAAATGCATGAGAGATAAAAAAGCTTTTGCATCTAATTTTAAGTTTGTTGAACAAGAAAGTAATAAAGTTAAAGCAGACCGATTGACTCAAGCTGTTGCAGATTATAATTTAGTTGTCAACCCTCCATATCCGCCAATGACAGAAGATGAAATTGATGGATCTTTCGATTTACCTTATACTAGACTCCCTCACCCCAAATACAAAAAAAGAGGTAATATTCCTGCCTATGAAATGATTAAGTTCAGTATAAACATGCATAGAGGTTGTTTCGGTGGATGCAGTTTTTGTACTATCTCGGCTCATCAAGGGAAGTTTGTTTCTTCACGTTCTGAAGAAAGTATTCTTAAGGAAGTTGACAAGGTGACTAACATGCCAGATTTTAAGGGATATATCAGTGATCTCGGAGGACCATCAGCGAACATGTATAAACTAAAGGGTAAAGTTCAAGAAATTTGTGATCGTTGTGTCAGTCCATCTTGTATTCATCCAGTTGTGTGCAGTAATTTAGATACTGATCATACTCCTATGACTGAATTATATAAGAAAGTTGATGCTCATCCAAAAGTTAAGAAAGCTTTTGTAAGTAGTGGAATTAGATATGACTTATTAGTCCCTTCTTACAATAAAGACAATAATGAAAGCATAGAGCCTTACATAGATCAACTAGTAAGTCGACATGTGTCAGGAAGGCTTAAGGTTGCACCAGAACATACAAGTGATGCAACATTGAAAGTAATGAGAAAACCATCATTCAAACATTTTCATGAGTTCAAAAAGTTTTATGATAATGCAAATAAAAAACATAATCTGAACCAACCATTAATTCCTTATTTCATTAGCTCTCACCCAGGTTGTGAAGAACAAGATATGGCAAATTTGGCTGTTGAAACTAAAGACATGGGATTTCGTCTAGAACAAGTTCAAGACTTTACTCCAACACCTATGACAGTCGCAACAATTATTTATTACACAGGCTTACATCCTTATACTCTGAGACCTGTCTACACGGCAAAAACAGAGAAACAAAAGAAGAATCAACACATGTTCTTTTTCTGGTATAAAAAAGAAAACCAAAGACGAATAAGAGATAAATTGATTAATCTGGGACGAGGTGACCTTGCCTCACGTCTTCTAGAACCTGTGAAAAAAGAAATGAAGAAAAAAGTAATTTCAGCGAGATCTAAGAAAAATAAAAAAGACGATATTCAACAAAATGAATTCAGAAGATCGAAAAAGACAAAAAATAGAAAGAATAGGAACAACTAATTGTCTAGCAATAAAATCTGTGTAATCTCTAGATTTTAATTTTTTCATTGAGAAATAAAAAATATGAAAAGTAAACACGCAAAACATCCATCAGCTGATCGTTTAAAAGCAGGAAAGTATCACGTGAATGAGTTCGGCATTTATGGAACCGATTGTTCATCAATCCAATTTATTGTTGACGATCTCATTCAAGATCTTCAAGATTTTAAATGCCTATATGTCGATGCAGATCATAAAGCAGAAGGTACATCTAGCTCCTTTCAAATCAGAGAAAAACAATTCAACTATTCGTTTGAAAGTCATTTATTTGATCAAGAGAAACAATTAAATGCCAATAAAGCTGAAGTAGTTTTTGTAAATGGTAACCACTACCCTGCTCAAAATCAAATTATTGTTATTAACGATAAGAAAAGAGAATCCCTTTTAAGAAGAGTAGATCAACTCGATTCTATTTTTGCTATTCTAGTCAATAATTCAGAAGATGAAATCTATCCTTTTTTAAAAGAAAAGATGAACAAAAATACAATCATAATAAAGGGTGATAATAAAGCACTTCTTCTAAGAGAAATCAGAAATAAAATCCAAAGTCCTAAACTAAAAGCCCTTATTCTTGCTGGGGGAAAGAGTCAACGAATGGGGCATGACAAATCTCAGATTCAGTATCATGGAAAATCACAAGAATCGCATCTACAAGATCTTTGTTTAAGTTGCGGTCTAGATACATATATTTCTAAAAGTCATGATTATGATGGAAACTTAGAAAATTGTTTAAGAGATAGATTGGTCAATATGGGTCCTTTAGGAGCTATTTGCACTGCTTTCATGAAAGATAGAAATACTGCTTGGTTAGTTATTGCATGTGACATGCCGTTTATTGATAAAAAGTCCATAAATACCTTAATAGAAAGCAGAAAAAAGGGAGTTTTTGCTACTAGTTATTCAATGTCACTTGAAAACTTCCCTGAACCAACTTTTACAATTTATGAGCCAAGAATTTACAAACGAATCTTAGAGTTCATGAGTCTAGGATATACCTGTCCTAGAAAAGTTCTAATTAATAGTGAAATCAAGAAAATCGTGCCTAACAATTTGAATATTCTTAGAAACATAAATACACAATCGGAAATGAATTTAATTGAAAAACAAATTCAACAGTTAGACTAATCCTAAAATGATTTAAAAAGCATATCCTCAAAATAAAAAATCATTCCCTTTGTTTAATACAATTGGTAGTTTTTGATAGAAGATTTAATAGGTTTAATAGCATTTTATAAAGTAATAAAAATCCAAAAGGCTATAAAATATTATTGAGATAAAATTGAATAAATTATAAATGAATTTTTGGGTTAACCCCAAAATAAAAATGTTTTATTATTCTCATTTTTTAGTATTATTTTAAGTTTAAATAATGTCTAAAAATCTACTAAAACAATCAAAATTTCCTTACGATTTTTTTATTAAAAAAGCAACAAGCATTTGTTAAAAAAATGAATTAAATCAAAGAATTTCATTGTGTAATTGACTTGAAGTTTTCATACATAATTTTAGTTAAAATTCGATCAAAAAATCTACACTCGAAGATTTAACATTCAAAGAAAAATACAACTAGCTCTTAAAACACAGGACTTACAGCCTGAAAACCAACATATTAAAATTAATAATATATGTTATAGCTTTATATTTGTTCGACTTTAGAAGTATTAAGTTGTAAACTTGTAGAGAACATGTTAATAAGTTATAAATTATGCTAAAACACTTACTTTTTACTTTATCAATATTCGCTTTTTCTTCGCAAATATTTGGTCAAACAATTGACTTTAATTTTTTGACGGATGTTGGAATTTGTAGTGAAAATATTGAATTAGAAATCACAGTAAACAATAACACCGGAGAAACAATAAATGAAGGGACAATTGAGATCGATTTATCCTCTTTTGTAGGATCTTCTTATGTTGGTTTAAATAGTCAATCTAGTGGTCCTGCAATTACAGAAGATATGCCTGGCCTATCTACTTTTAGTTTCACAGATGATTTGCCAGATAGTGAAGTTATAGTATTCATAATTGACATAGCAACTAACTGTGATGCAGTTGGTGGAACACCTGAAATTAGTGGAACTTTTTCGTATACAACTCCCACAATGATGGGAAGTCAAACAAGCACTTACAACTCGTTTTCAGTTACTGAGCCAGATATTGACATTACGAGTTCCACCCCTCTAGGAGTTAGTGGAGTAATTGGTTTTGAATTTGATGTTACCAATACAATTGAAAACAATGGGATGGCAGGAGCTGATAGTGTTTTCTATTGTGTTGAGGACAACGCAAATGCAAACTTAACAAGTGTGGAAATAGGCGGTGTTGCTTTAACTCCCTCACCTAATTCTACACCTGGATATACTTGTTATTTTACAACAAGATTGGCAGTAGGTGAATCGGTTGATGTTGTAGAAAATTGGACTATTTCAAGTTGCTCAGATCCAGTTCAAAATCTTTTCAGACGAGCTTCCTATGGATGTGATAGTAATGTTGATTGTGCAATGGAAGCTGATAGTGAATTTCCCTCTACTGTATTAACATTAAATGCACCAACAGATCCCATTTCAATTACTTTAGAAAACACTTCTGAATTATTTGTTTGTGGTCCTTCTGATGTGATATGTATTTCAATAGAAAATAATAATGGTGATGATTTTACGACTCGTAATGTCAAAGCTGCATTAACTTTCCCAGCAGGTGCAAGCATTGATTATTCAACATTAATTACAAAATCAGGACCAGCAGTTTCTATGATTCCTGGGACAGATAGTTTATTGATAGGTGATTTAGAAGATGGAGAAATCTCTTCCTTTTCAGTTGAATTATCAATTGTCTGTGGGATAACTCAATCTGCAGTTGATTATATAGTTGATGTAGAATATGATGAATTATGTGAAGGTGTTAATAATTTAGCAACAGAAACTTCTCCTCAAATTAGTGTCCTTGCGGCAGAATTTAGTATTCTATCTCCTCTAATTACAGGAAATTTAAGATCAGCCAATATCTTTGATGCCATATTAGGTGTAAATGATACACTTAAAGTCCCTCTAGTAAATGCAGGTTCTGGATCTATAGATGAATTCACCTATTATGTAATTAATCCTAGTTCAGTAGAAAACGTTGATGTATTAATTGCTGGGGTACCTTTAACTCCAGCTGGAACAAATGGAGATACTTCATTTTATACAATTACAAGCGCTGATATTCTAAGAGATCATACAACTGGTGGAGGTACAGGAAATGGTGATGGAATGTTGGATGAAAATGAATCCTTATTAATTTGTGAGGTTTGGGTTGGAATAGAATGTGAATTCGGAACTCCTGACCCAATACGAAGAGCAGCTAGATATGGATGTGGCGGTGTAGACGTTTGTCATACGAGTAATATGTCGACTACAGGTATAGATTATGGTTTTGCAATTCCAGACTTAGTGTACGAACAATATGAACCATTGATTGATCGTCCGGCTTGTTGGTCTGAAGAAGAGACAACATTATCATTACTAATTATAAATGAAGGAAATTCAATCGCCAAAGATATATTTCTTGACATCAATCAATATGGAAATCCAGGAGCAATTATTGGATCATCATTTATGTACAGTAGTGATCCAGCAGGTCCTTTTACAGCGGGTACAGCAATAAATACAACTGTTGCATCTGGATCAGCTGGTGTAAATGGTCAATGTGCAACAGGAGCCGATCTATTTAGATATGCAGATGCATTTTTAGAAGATGTAAATTTAATGCCAGGAGATTCTCTTTATTTCACATATCAATTAGCACATGGATGTGATTGTAGATCTTGTGAAGTAGATAATATCTATTATTCAAGAGTAGATGGGATTTCTTGGAATGACCCATGTGATATTCAATTAACAAATAACACTCGAATAGAATTTCGACAATTTGATGCACGTTTACTAGGGTTTTTAGAAGGAGAATCAAATATTTCTGGATCTGGATGTGTGTCTTATCAAATTACAAGTGGATCTACGACTTGGATGGCTTCAACAATTACTGACGACTACCCAGACGCTTATTTTGAAACAAGAATTAGTGCAGAATGTGGTTTAGATTTCACTTCGGCTCAATTATTTAATGCTGCAGGTAACCCATATTCAGGAATAACTATTATCGAAAATACAGATAATGGAGCGGCAGGCTCAGATGACATAATATTTAGAATAAATCGAAATGTTTCAGGATCAATAGAGTTATGTTTTGATGTGGATTGTTCAGAAAAACCAATTGGGTGTCCTCAGACGGCAGACTTTACTATGCAAAACTTCTTTTTCCCAGATCCTTCTTGTGCCGCATCTTGCGAGCCAAATGTATCTTGTGAAACGAGTTTTCCATTTATTTTTAACTGTCCTCCTTGTGCACCCTGTGATGGATTAACTACTGTTGATTTAGAAATAAATCGAACGAACTTTTGTTACCTTGATGCAAACAACGATTTCATCCCTGATGATGGATCATTAGCAGACGCATCCACAGCAAAAGCTAAAAGATTTGTGCAAGGTG
>CAYOIL010000094.1:1699-3891 GCA_964403985.1 uncultured Saprospiraceae bacterium | reverse complement strand
AGGCAGAACTTGGGATTATGCATTTTTAGAATTAGATGTACAAACCTCAAATTACAATATAGTAGGAGCAGAGTATTCTGTATATGATGCTAGTACAAATTCTACTTTAACTTGTAATTCATTAAGTCAATTTCCATTAGGTAATTTATTAGTAACAGACATTTCAGTACCAACAATGACAAGTCTAGCCTGTAATGATTTTGACGGATTTGAATACGCAGATGGAGATTCACTATTTCTATGTGTTTATTATTCTCCAAAAGAACCATTAATAAATATTCAGTCTGAACCCATTATTTATGAACCATCATTTTATTTGACTGACGATCCATATGACACAGGAACTAGATACGCATGTAACTATTTGATCGAAACATTAAATCAAATAGGAATAAGAAGATATGAACAAGTTGACATAACAGGAAGAAATTTTGGAGGTTGTGATATTTCTCCTTTCACCATAAGACATGATTTGCATTATGGATCTTTAGGATTCGATGAATTTTGCAATGAAATTAGAAGTCCTGGTATTCCAGAAAAATACTTCTTCGTTAAACCACCGGAATTAGAATATAGTCTTGATGATTTTGGTTTTAGAATGTTTCAAAGACTAGGACCTGACAATGAAGTTATCGCAATGGAAAATGGTGGAATTCCAAATTCATTTTTCGTTGAAAGTGGAGATACTTTATGCTTTTTTGTGAAAAATTACATCGAATCTTTAGCATTACCTGAAATTTCAGAGAAAGGAACGGATGGAGGATTCAATATTTATTTCTATCCTGGAATAAGAGGAAATTGTTTAAGTGAGATTGCTTCCTATGACGCATGTTCTAGTCTATTGACTGATGTTGATGATCAAGTTTTTTGTGTTGATACAGAACAATCGGATTTTAGATGTGAACCCTTCAATTATACTGGTGGACCTACTCTTGTAGCCTCCACTCCATTGGCAGAAATCGAACTATTTGAACCGATGGCATGTGTGACTGTAGAATTAAATAATCTTAGTAATATCGATGCTCCATTCTCCTGGTTAAATATAGAGTCAATAACTGGAGGAATGGTATTGACATCTGTAACAGAAGTAACAGGTGGTGCAAGTACTTTGGTTCCTCCAAGTGCTTTTGGTGTATACCAATTAGGTTTTACAGATAGAGGAACAACTAGATTATTTGAAATATGTGTAAATGTAACAGATTGTAACCCTCAAACTCTAAGTTTTACAGCTGGATGGGATTGTATTGAATATCCAGAGACTGTAGAAGAAGCCACTTGTAACGACCCTACAACAATTGATTTCATATCAGTTGAAAGTGCTTTTACAGGTCAACTTGTAAAACCTGTTGGTAACACTGCTTATGATTTATGTGATACAATTTGCTTTGTTCATAGATTTTCAAGCACAGCTTTAGGTAATGTAAATGATATCCTTTTTGATTTTATTTTACCTAATGGTGCCTATTATATTCCAGGATCATTTGAAATTGCATATCCAGTTCCACCAGGAAGTAGTATGGCAGGAGATACAATGTGGATGTTTGTAACGGATCCAACTAATATCAATAGCAATAGATGGAGAAGTGATGTGACATCATTGAATTCTACATTAGATTCCGTAGGCTTAATAGGATCATTGGGATCAATTGATAATTTAAATATTATTTTAGTAAGATGGAATGCAATAACTACATGTGAATATAAATCAGGATCAAGAGCGAGATTTGCAACAACTTCTAAAAATCTTTGTGGAGATCCATTACCAAAATTAACAAGTAGGGGTCCTAGGATGTTTATCAAAGATGTTACACCTGAATATGAGATTGATCTAGCTTTAAATGATTTTACTTTAAATCCTTGTAATGAAGATGCTGCTAATGTTGCAATTGATATGACTATCGATGCTGATAGTGGCATCGAAACTACTGCTACCGATACAATAAAAATAACATTACCATTCGGGGTATCTTATATTAACATGTCTTATAATCCAGTTAGTAATGCCTCAACAGGTATGCCAGTTGTTGTCGATAATAATGGTGTTTCATGTCTTTTCTTTCCTATTAATGCAGGTTTAGTTGATGGTGACGTTATCTCCTTTGAAATTGGCATAATGGCAAATGATCAAGGGCAAGAATGCGGAAACTCAGAATTGTTAGTACAAACATTTAGTACAACAAATGCTTCATGTA
>CAYOIL010000094.1:0-1689 GCA_964403985.1 uncultured Saprospiraceae bacterium | reverse complement strand
TAACTGCTTTATCAAGTACTACAATTATTACGGATGCTTCATGTAATGGAGAAATTTGTAGCATTGGCGCATTAAGTGGAGAAGATGTTATAAATATTAATATAGAAAAACCAGATCTTTCCATAGTATCAACTGATTTAACCCTTGTTTCGATGCCGCCTTCAAGTGCTTCATTGCAATATGAGTTAAAAATCATGAATAATGGAGCTGTACCTCAAGAAGCAACAAATGATTTGGTTATTGAATTTTGGGATGATGTTGATGCAAACGGATTGCTTGATACACTTGTAGATTCTAAAGTAATTGATGCTACAGAAATGGTTTTAATACCAGCTGGAAGTATGACATTAATAACAGGTGAAGTACCTATTCCACCTACAGGAATTTGTAATGCTCTTGCTGTTCTAAATCCTAATACAACATGTACATGTAATCTTGATGTTTCTAACCAAACTAAAGTTGAAATTGAAAATGATTTTGAAACGGAAGTTTCCGTTTGTTCGAATGAAATAATTGCAATAGGCCCTGAACCAGTGGATGGATTCGATTACAAATGGTTAAGTGTAAATGGTTCAAACCTTGCTGCACTTTCCTCAACTGTATCAACCCAAACAGATTTACAATTTCAAAATACGTCAGGCACTGATATCGTTTGGGAATATGCGATAAGATCATCTTTTGGAGAGTGTTTTACTTACGATACTATGCAAGTAACAATATTCCCAGAAACAATGAGTGTGGCTTCATTGCCAGGATGTGAAGGTCAATCAGTAGTTTTACCTGGTCCTGTTGAAGGGACAGATTTCTTATGGAGCCCTGCAACAGGTTTAGATGATGCTACTCTTGCTTTACCAACTTTAGATCCTGTTGTAATGGGAGCTACCATTTATAATTTAACTTACACTGATGCAAATGGATGTAGTGCAAGTAAAGAAGTCACTGTGAATGGCTTAGGCTGTGCTCCAGGAACTGCTTTAGGAGATACAGTGTGGTTTGACATTAATGAAGATGGAATTCAAGATATGTTAGAACCTCCAATTCCAAATGTAATAGTTTATTTATATAACGCGTCTAACACTACAACAGGAAATCATATTGCTGTTACTACTACTGATGCTAACGGATATTATATTTTCGACAACTTAGTTGCAGGAAATTATGTAATAGAATTTGTTATGCCAAATGGCTTTGTATTTACTACTACAGATACTGGCGGCGATGATGCCAATGATAATGATGCTGATTCTGGAACCGGACAGACAGGACCTTACTTTCTTCCAAACGGAACGTTTAATCCTACTATTGATGCAGGTTTTATTCCAGATTGTAATTTAGAAGTTGAAATTGCTGAAATTTCACCTTGTCTTTTTGATGGTACAGATAATTATAGAGAAATAGAGATTGACATTAATTGGTCAGGTGCAGTATATGCATATGATTTTTTAAATGGAACAGATACTATCTTTTTAGATGTACTTGGTCAAAGTTTCAGTTTCGTAATAGATACACTTGAAGGAGATACTTCTTTAACAGTTATAATGGATACTAATGTAACCACAGATATTCTTGCTGAAATATCACTTGCTCTTGATGATGATTGTACTGCAATGGATCTTGAAACTGAGATCTTGTCTTGTGACTATGACCTTGCATTAATAAAAGAAATTGATCCTAGTTCAGTAATTCAAT
>CAYOIL010000093.1:12623-13602 GCA_964403985.1 uncultured Saprospiraceae bacterium | reverse complement strand
AAATGTCTAAATTTTTTTTAGACTCTTGTCCGATAATATAGGGGGCTGTAACATAAGAATTTTCTAAAATAATTAGAAAAATTAAAAGTAGTTTTAAAGTTTTCATTTCTAAAAGATTGTGTATTCGGATAAATAAATAATTCTAAATAACGCTATAAATACCGTTTTGATATAAATATTTATTATCAAAATCTATGCCAAAAAGTAGTTAGTTAATCTACATTTATGGTTTAATTAAGTCTACTTCATTGCGCTAGCTGCATGAAGGACTTGTCGTCACGCTTTAGCGTGATGATGAGCGAATAGCGAAATCCGGAATGGAGCGCTCGAGCGCCCAAAAAAAGTAAGAAGTAAAAAGCTTTATTCTATTGTATTATTCCCTATGTAAACTAAAGCGCTTCCTGAATGATTTAAAAGGACAGAATTGATATTCATATTTCCTCCAGTTGTGAATACCATGTCTTCTATGATTAAAGTTCCTTCATTACTGACCGCTGACCCGTGTGGACCAAATGCTCCATCAATAGAAAACCCCTTTAATGTGACTTGTGTACCTGTTGAAATTTTAAATAAAGTGGGCAAAGAACTGACATATGGTGCTTGCGCCGAAATTCGAATATTATGTTCAGGTAGTGATTCAATGGTAATGTTTTTATTGATAACTATCGAATCGGTTGCTAAAATTATAGAAGAATTATAAACATCCGGACTAAATGTTATCACGTCATTAGATGAGGCACAATCAATTGCAGATCGTAATGACCCTGGACCTGTGTCAGCTGTTGTATATACATATATACAGCTATCAATCACACAACCGCTCCATATATTGGCCACGTATTCTGGATGATCAATGAATGGATTTCTATTCCCTTGTATGGCAAAGATCGCCTCGTTTCTATCCAGTTCTTTTTGATCAACAGGATCACTAGTGTGCCAACTGATCAACAAGTCTAACATCCATGGTTCATATACAGTG
>CAYOIL010000093.1:290-12613 GCA_964403985.1 uncultured Saprospiraceae bacterium | reverse complement strand
TGCATCCGCTTCAGTTGTATTGCTCTCCCATGATGCGATTACATCTTCGTAGCGAGTCGCCATATAAAAATACCCTCTCGCTAAATCTCCTTTGTACTCATCCGTTGGTTCAAAAACTGAACCTGAATACCCTGGTATAGTTACTGAAGATGACCCCAGTTTAGAACCATTCCCCGTTACGTGTGTCTCAGTGCCGCTTTGAACTTCACCGTATGGATTATTATTTCTCAAGCCGTTGACCCATCCATCCGATGGTATGACTGCAAATATATCAGTGTATTGATCTTGAGTGGTACTTCCACCCCACCATGACTTAGGAAATGTATGCTCTCTATTGTAACAATCTCCTTCTCCTTGGTAATTCCCGCATTGCTCCGTTACAAAAGTGAATTCATTCTCGGCTCCACTCGGATTATCTGAATACATATCCCATACTATCACTTCATTTCCAGCATCATTTAAGTGATCATCAGTAGTTTGATAATGCGTCCAAAGACTTCCATAACTGACGGAGGTATGTCCATTAATCAACTCGTGTAATACTGTTTTCAATTCATCACAAGTCTCTGACCCAATGGAAGAATAGTAGCCATTAAGTGCTGATTCTGTTGTACTTGTAAAGTCAGTCAATGGATTTAAAAGAAGGTAATCAGGACCATTCGTACAATTATCATTACTAGCAAATATGAAATAATAGTACATCGTATTTGCTTGTAATCCAAGAGCGTTAAAGGCAGAATTATTGTCAAATTGTATGACTTCTCCATTTCCGATACTGTTTCCTTCTTGATAAATAATTCCATCGATTGGCTCAACACTTAATACAGGATTCGTAGATTGAATCACTAAATATTTGTCTGCTGTGCTTTCTGTAAAGGAAGCTTGTATGGAATTAGAAGTTATTGTTTCGAATATTAAGTTACTGGGTTGTTCGGAAGGCTCTACACAAGTTATTGAAGTGCCTTGCATTGCAATAGAAATATCGTCTAGAGCAATCTCATCACGACCACCACTACCTGCTACATCACTGCTCGCCCATCGAATATAAAATGGAGTTCCGGGGCTGATTTGCAGACTATTTAATGAAATATTGATTTGATGCGGCTCCCAACCTATATCGTTGGCATTTTGAGGAGTAGTAAAACCACCTGAGCTAACATCATAAAAATTTATATTATTATATGAAATAGAAAAATTGAAAGAAGAGGCATAATCTTGATCATTTTTGACATACAACATATAGTCAATATCTAATGCGTTTATTTCAACCGTTGAATTGTTTTCAATTTTCAAAGTCAAGGTACCAGGAGTATAATCATTAGCAGTTGATTGAATTCCTAGAGCCATATTCCCGCCACCAATATCGAAACCATAGATTCCTCCAGTTGCAACACCTCCGTCATTCATTCCTCTTGCATGATCGCCAACAGCATTTGTTATACTTATAGACTTATTGCCATCACTCCATCCAGTTGTAGCCCATGCATCAGCATCCAATTGCCCATTACTAGGCTCCGTTGTAAACCCATCACCTTCAAAACTTCCTGCATTAACACCAGAGATAGTTTGATCAAAATCAATTAAATACGTTGACGATCCATCATGAATCGAGAGTTGGGCAAATATTATTATAGGGGGAAATAATAGAAGCATTGTAGTAATGCATACTTTCATAAAATCGGTAGATAGTTAGGGCAAATATAACTTTTAACCTGAAAAAGAACTAGATATACTTTAGAAAAATTTATAATATGTATATTATCCTTCCTATTTTCCTTTGGGCTTTAAGCCCAAAATTCATCCTAATTAATATCTAAATCTGGATTCTGCCCTTCTCTCCTTAATTGTTGCCGTCTATATTCTTCTAAGCGAGCTTGCTGTGCTAGAAATTGTTGGTGCTTTAACTCTGCCAAACGTTGAGACTTAGTCTTTTCAAAAACGTCACGAGGAAAAAAGAAGGTAGGTGGAGCTTCTCCATAATCAATCTGTTTCTTGATGGGTTTATCAACACCCATAAATAGAATTGCCGTAAGCAAACCCATCATAGCTCCAAATAAATGAGACTCCCAACTAATACCAGGTTCATCTGGAAAAATGCCAACAATCATTCCACTGTATAAAATCACAACTATAAGGGCCAAGATAATGGCTTCGACTTCTCTTCGGAATATCCCACTAAAGAAAATAAATGCAACCATTCCGTATGCTACTCCACTAGCACCTACATGATATCCATGATGACCAAACAACCACACGGCTAAACCAGTCATTAAATGAATAATAACGATAGCTGGCAGGGCTGACTTTCTATAGAAATAGTACATCATAGAACCTGTAAATAACAAAGGAAATGAGTTGTTGAAAATATGGCCCCAATCACTATGAAATAAAGGGGATGTTAGAATGCCCCACAAGCCGTAGACTCTTCGAGGAACTAAAGCATATTCTCTTACATTAATACCAAACATTTCTACCCACAAATGGATTATCCATAAGATACCGACTAATATCAGCGGGACTTTAAATGCTTTGATTAATTCTTTGGCTAAAGTGGTCTTCATTGAGCTTATAACGTAAGTTGATTATGGATGGTGCAATTAATATCCATATTAACAATACGTTTGCAAAATCAGTTGCACTAATTGAACTGAAATTTTAAATAAACCTTCTTTGTACTAATTTCATGAATTCTTTCGCTTTCTTGATTTTCTTAGGGTCTGCCCAGTTATTTTCAGATGCTACACCGTTTTTCAAAAATGCACTTGCATCTTCAAATGAGTTCATTTCTTCTATCTTCTCTAAAGTAGCTCTGAAACTCAAATTATCACCATTGAATAATTCATTCTGAGTAAAAATCCGTTCGTTAATGCTTATAGATTTAAACACATTTTTAATGGGAGAAAAACTTAGTTTCTGCGATAATTCTGTGATAACTACGGGATCCCATAGAGAAATACTTCCTAATTCTGCTTCATCATGATCAGCAACAAGCGTTTTCTTAACAGCCTTTTTTACTGGTTCCGCTACTTTTTTAGTAACTTTTTCTATAACCTTTGGCGCTGCTTTCTTAGCTTCTATAACAGGTTCAGCCGTTATGGTTTCTACTTCAACGACTTTCTCTATCTCCTTTACTGGAGGAATATCGTATTCATCAGCCACTAATTCTTCAATATTTTCCACAACAGGAAGTTCTTTTTCCTGAATATCTCCTTTCAAATTAATAATCGCTGATTCAACTTTTGGCTGAACAGTTGGTTGAACCTCTTCTTCAAAATGAGGGACAATCAACTTAAATTCATCCGCATACTTTCGAAGTAAACGAGCTTCCATTTCAGTCATTGGTTCACCTAGTGATTCGAATGACTCAAGTAATGTTTTAATTTTTTTTAGTTGTTTTTTAGCTCTTTTGTAGTCCATCATCAATTATTTATACTGTACATAACGCAAAAACAATACCATTTCAGTATACATACCAAAATAGTAACATGAAAATAAGATATCTTATGGGAATATTTAAGCTATTCCAAAGTTTAAAACAATCACTTTTCACCTTGTTTACAGCGAATTTAATAAATTCTTTTCCACAATTCTATTTTGTCTTCAGGTTAGTAACGATTTCTTAATGTGTAAAGTAAAAATATAATTAGATTTACGCTTTTAAAAAAATAATTATATGTTTTTAGAACCAACATTTCGAGGACAACGTAGCGGATGGATTGAAGTGATATGTGGTTCAATGTTTTCTGGTAAGACAGAAGAGTTAATTCGAAGAGTACGTCGAGCTAATTTTGCTAATCAAAAAGTCGTGATTTTCAAGCCCAAAACCGACAATAGATACTCTGAGCAAGAAGTTGTAAGTCATAATGAAAATGCAATAAAAGGAATTCCAATTGAACAAAGTTGGGAAATTATGGATCACATTGCGGAAGTAAAAGTAGTAGCAATAGATGAAGCACAATTTTTTGATGGAAATTTACCTGATGTCTGTGAGAAGCTGGCTCTTCGCGGTATTCGAATTATAATTGCGGGTTTAGATATGGATTTTAGAGGTGATCCTTTTGGTCCAATGCCTCATTTGTTGTCAGTTGCAGAATATATTACAAAAGTCCATGCGATATGTCCTCATTGTGGGAATTTGGCGACGCATAGTTATCGATTGAGCGAGGAAAGGGCGACTGTAGTTTTGGGTGAAAAAGACAAGTATGAACCTCGTTGCAGAACCTGCTATGCAATGGGTAATATTCTTGATTTTACCAAGGGTAAAGTTGATAAGAAATAATCATATCTAGGTAATTTGGGTTGGGACCCAAAATATTAAAAATAGATACTTCTAAGGTGCTTTAGTGCCTTGTTTCTTAGTTAGAAATTTAATTTAAAATGTAGTGCAAGGGGGTGAAACCCCTTGGATATTTATACTTATTAAAATATTCCATAGTTATGTAATACAAGGAGTTGCAACCGTATTGATAATTCATGAAGGTTGGTCTTCCGAAGGCAGTTTAACAATTAGGAAGATTACTTCATTTCATAAACAAAAACATGCTCATACTTAGTCGTATCGATAATGTTTCCATACTCATCTATTTGTTCAACGAGCGAATAAAGGCTTGTTAGTTGATCAAATTCATTATACTCTGGAGTCCATGAAGTTTCCCCCCAATTAATTGTAGGAGTCCACATTTCAAATGCTAAAATGTTATTCTGGGAAACTTTTAAGTGAGGAAGCCAATTGAAATTCATTAGTTCAAGAAATGGAGTTACAAAAATAGAGCTGTTTGGTTTATCATCCCATTGAGTTGGTTTAATGTTTGTTAATTGATGATTCTGACCAGTTTCGAACTTTACAAAATCAATTAAATTGTTATTTGTATCGTGAATAAAGGATTGATGATAAATTTCATTTCCATCTTTGTCATATCTGTACCAAGATTTAAGTAAATCGCCTTCTGTATTGTAAACTAATGTTTCTCTATATTCTTCAGCTTCAACACCATTAGCATCAAAAATTTTAAAATCTCCACTGATTTCAGAGTTTTCATAATTAGTTACTTCAAAAATATGAAGAGGATAAGTAGGATTACCAGAAGTTTCAAAACTTGATAAGGTGTTATTCGTGTTATAAAAGAATTCTACAGTATGACCTGAAGGAAAAATATACTTACTCACTAAATTTTGAGAATTATACTCAATTGATATTCCATTAGATTGAGTAAGAACAGATTTTGTTTGCGGAGCAAGGACTTCCTCATTGAGGTTACAAGAAAATATAGTAATTACGATAATAAGTTGAAATAGGTACTTCATAATAATTGATTTATACAATTTTGATTGAAATACATTTTAAAACGATGCGTGAATCAATTATTTCAATTTGTATTAATTTACAACTTGAATTCAAAAACAGACGATAATCATCTTATTTCTTTACATTAAAAACCTTGGCTATTATAGTTCAATTTATACTTTCAGGGTGCTTTAGCGCCTTGTTTTTTTTGATAGAATTTTATTTTGGAATGTAGTGCAAGGGGTTGAAATCCCATGGATATTATCTAATTTAAATTAAACCCTCCAAGGTGTTTTAGCACTTTGTTTCTTTGATAGATTTTTTTAAATGTACTGCAAGGGGTTGAAACCCCTTGGATATTATCTAATTTAAATTAAACCCTCTAAGGTGTTTTAGCGGTTGAAACCCCTTGGAATCTAAATGAAAGTATTAATAGGAGTTAAATACCCTTGACGTTATATCATCTTAATGTTCAAAAAAAATATAAAAACATATAATGTAATCAGTATATTTTATAAACCCAAAACTGCATGTTTAATTAACGCTTGGAAAAATTTAACTCAACCTCTTTCAACTCTTATAAAATTTAATTAATTTAGGAAAAAATAGATTATGAGATATTCCTTTTTAATTCTTTCTATATGTTTCCTATTGTTTTCATGTGGAGAAAAAGCACTATCGAAGCAAAAACTACTTCATCAGAAAATAAATCTGAAGCTAAAAAAGCTCCAGCGAATAAAAACGTTGAGGGATTTTATGATTTTAAAATTGGTGATGAAAGGTTTCAATCTAGTGATTTAGAGGATAATTATTGTAATATGACTTTTAACTATGCGGCTGATAAATCCTTTGTTGTCATTCGATGGAAAAGTAAAAAGTCATCAAATGCATTTTTATTAACAATATATGGCTCTGAAGTAGACATTGATAATCCGGGGTCTTCGCTTGTAAACATTATGTCTTCAACTAAAGAAAGACCGGCAATAATTGCTTCATTTGTAAAAGGAGAAACAATGGAAATGCTAAATTTAGGAGAAGGAGAGCTTAATTTAGAAGAATTCTCAAAAGGAAAAATCGTAGGTAGTATAAAAGGAAAAGGTGGTACGCAAATGAATATTTTAAAAAAAGAACCACTAGTTAACTACGAAGGTTCGTTTTCATTAACAACAAAACTTGTTACTATTACAGGAAAATAAATGAAAATCTTTACTTTCTGCATCACCGATGGGAATGATTCTGTGTAAGCAGAAGTCCGAGAATTGATTGAAACGTGGCAAGGGACCGACCAAAGGGAGTCATGGACGTAGGGCAGATGGACCTTATTGGGACAGCTGGATGCCCAAATACTCATTAAAAAAAGCGATGCAACTTTTGTTACACCGCTTTGTAATATATATTTTTAATAAAGTTTTTAGACTGCGAATGATTCTCCACAACCACATTCTCTACTTGCGTTCGGGTTATTAAAAACAAATCCTTTTCCGTTTAAGCCCCCTGAAAATTCCAAGGTTGTATTACATAAATACAAGAAACTTTTGAGGTCTGTTACTACGGTAACTTCATTATCTTCGAATACTTGGTCTTCAGGTTTTGATTCATTGTCAAAATCAAGTGAATATGTAAGGCCTGAGCAGCCTCCACTTGTGACTGAAACTCTTACAAAATAGTCATCAGAAAGATTTTCTGAAGCTACTAGTTCTCCAATTTTCGACTTCGCGCTATCTGCAACAAACAACATGATTACTGATTTTTATCTTTATAATCTTTGATTGCGTCTTTTATCGCATCCTCAGCCAATACTGAACAGTGAATTTTTACTGGAGGTAAAGCCAATTCTTCCACGATGTCCATATTGTCAATCGCCAATGCTTCATCTATAGATTTTCCTTTCAACCATTCAGTTGCTAAAGAAGAAGAAGCGATTGCTGAACCACAACCAAATGTTTTAAACTTTGCATCTTCAATTACTCCGGTAGAGTCATTTACTTGAATCTGAAGTCTCATGACATCACCACATTCAGGTGCGCCTACAAGACCAGTTCCTACATTTTTAGAACTTTTATCAAGAGTACCCACATTTTTTGGGTTTTGAAAATGATCAAGAACTTTTTTAGAGTATGCCATTATAAAATTTTTATTTGTTAATACAACACTTAAATGTTGTAAGAAGTTTCAATTAATGTTCTGCCCATTCGATTGCATCCAAATCAACACCTTCTTTATACATTTCCCAAATAGGACTTAGATTTCTCATATGATTCACACCTCTCGCTATCTCACCAATTGTATGATCAATCTCTTCTTCCGTTGTAAATCTTCCAAGACTAAATCTGATTGACGAATGAGCTAAATCATCTCCTAGTCCCAATGCAATCAATACATAAGAAGGCTCCAAACTCGCAGATGTACAAGCTGAACCCGAAGATACACCAATCTCTTGATTAAATGTCATCATCAAGCCTTCACCTTCCACATGCTTGAAAGAAATATTAGTTACATGTGGCATTCTATTTTCCACATCACCATTTATATATGTCTCTTCTAATTTTTCACATAGAGCACTTTCAAGCTTATCTCTTAACTTACTAAGTCTTTTCGCTTCTTCTTCCATCTCCTTTCCTGCAAGTTCACAAGCTTTTCCAAAACCTACAATCCCAGGCACGTTCAACGTACCAGACCTCATTCCTCTCTCATGACCACCGCCATCTAGTTGAGACGTTACTTTTACTCTAGGGTTCTTACGATTAACGAATAATGCTCCAACTCCTTTTGGTCCGTACATTTTATGAGCTGTAAAAGCCATTAAATGAATTCCCATTTCTTTTGGCTTCACTGGAATTTTACCTACTGCTTGAGTTGCATCACTCATAAACAATACCCCATGCTTAGCGCAGATCTCCCCTATTGCCTTCATATCTTGAATAACACCAGTTTCGTTGTTAGCCCACATGATAGAAATCAATATTGTCTTATCTGTAATTGCAGCTTCTAATTGCTCTAAATCTACCCTACCTTTATCATCAACAGTCATGTAAGTAACATCACCACCCATTTTCTCAATCTTTTTACAAGAATCAAGAACGGCTTTATGCTCGGTTGTAAGTGTTATAATATGATTCCCTTTACGAGCATACATTTCATAAACACCTTTTAATGCCAAGTTATCAGATTCAGTTGCACCCGAAGTAAATATAATTTCTTTTGGGTCTACTTGAATTAGGCTAGCTACTTGCTCACGTGCATAGTCAACAGCTTCTTCACTTCTCCAACCAAATGGATGACTCCTAGAAGCAGCATTACCATGTAAATCATAAAAGTATGGAACCATAGCATCAATAACTCTAGGATCACAAGGTGTAGTAGAATTATTATCTAAATAAATTAGCTTTTTACTCATCAGATGTTTTTAAAAAATTTGCGCAAATATAGCACTAGTATTAGAATTGTACTGATTGTATTGTTTAATATATCAATTAAAACATAATAAATGTTTTAATCACAACCATTCCCATAAATATACTAAGTAAAAAAATTGCAAAAACTATAACAAAGTAAAAAAACACAGAAAATAATATATTGTTGCAAGCATAGCGTTTATTGTTACATATAAAAATTAATAATACATAGATCTCTTTAAATCAATTACAGTTCGTTTCTTTAGAAAAAAAAGAAAAAGTTTGTTGAAAAAGGCAAAATATCGTGTAGTTGTAATATATTTGTTATCTGATAATAGATATATAGTGAATATCCGATAAATGAATTTTCCATATAACATACAATTAAATCCAGAAATTATAGAAATTAGAGATAGGATAGTCGAGAAAAAGAAAATTCTCGATTCTAGGCGTCCACTTCCTAGTTATGTTCTTGAAAAATTGAAAGATGACTTTGCATTGGAGTGGACACATCATTCGAATGCAATAGAAGGAAACACTTTGACTTTAGCTGAAACAAAATTCATATTACAGGAAGGAATTACAATAGGTGGAAAGACATTGAGAGAGCATTTTGAGGTGATCAATCATAAAAAAGCCATTGATTTTTTAGAGACTGTTGTTGAAGCTGAAAAAGAATTAAGAGCAATAGATATACTGTCTGTTCATGAGTTAGTCATGAATAATATTTTGGATGATTTTGCAGGAAGACTTAGGCAAGGGATGGTACGTATAGTAGGAGCTAATTTTGTGCTGCCGAATGCTAAAAAAGTACCGGAACTTATTGATGAATTGGTAGACTTTATCAATTGCAATGTTGAGCATTTTGATGCGATTACCCTGGCAACAATTTTTCATCATAGATTTGTTTGGATACATCCATTCTTTGATGGTAACGGAAGGACTGTGAGACTTATGATGAACTTACTTCTGATGAAGCAAGGTTTTCCACCTTGTTTTATTTTACAGCAAGATAGAAAATCATATATCGCTGCATTGAACCAAGCGAATAAAGGAAATTTCCATAAAATTCTTCTTATGATGTTTCAAGCTATGGAACGCTCGTTGAACATTTATATAAGTTCTCTGGGAGGTGATTATGAGGATTATCAAGCTATTTCATTAATTGCTGAAGAGCCAGAAATTCCGTACGGTCAACAATATATTAGTTTACTAGCGAGAAAAGGAAGGATTGATGCTTTTAAAGAAGGACGAAACTGGTTGACTACTAAAAGTGCAGTTATGAATTATTATAATGGGCGGAATACGGATGAAAAGTAAGTCAATATAATTTCTGTTAGGATGATTTCTAAGGAAAAGGAGAATAAAAGAGATTCAAGTTTATGTTAATACAAAATCATATTAAAATTATTTTTAATATGATTTTTTATTTTTAGTGCTCTACAGGCCTTTAATGCCGGATGTTTGGAGGAAAAAATAAAATTTATTGGGATTTTCTGTCACAAAAAAGAGATTCATTACACTAATAGGAAAGAAGCGTAATGAGAAGCACACAAGAATTAGACCAAGGAAATTATTATTTATTTGAGAGTTTGAGTTCTGGAAATACTAGATTTTTTGAAAGCGGAATAGAAATACAAATTTTCAAGAAATTGATAAAACGATATTTAGGAAAGTATTTAGAAATACATAGAGTTTTTATAGATGCAAACGGCTATCAGATGCTTGTTAGAATTAAGCAATACAGAACGATAAAATCGAATTACATAAAAAGATGTGAGAACAAGAGAAAAGATGTTTGTTGGGATTTCCTTAAGTCTCCATGGAAAATAGTGAGTGAGATGATGCGTGTATTTAAGTCTGTATATGTCAAAGCTGTAAATAGGATTCGGGGACGTGAAGGAGTACTAGTAAAGCACAATTACAGGAAGTATTATTTTGATAGTGTGGCAGAATATGAGGCATATATAGAGCAGATGGAACAAGGGGAGCGAATACGATCTCAGAGAAACAGGAATTATGAGAGAGGAATAGGGGGAAAGTGGGTTAATAAATTAGTTGATTTTCGTGCAAGGAAATGGAGTGAGGTGACTTTTATTAAAGGGTTTCAAGATTTCGTTGGACGAATTCTTATAAATTCCACCTTCCTCTACCACAACCCCTTAAAACCCCCTTCATAACCTCTCATTCAATACCCATTTTTACCCAGATCTCCTATAAAAACATTTATTCTGGATAAAAAACCCACATTATCTCCTCGAATTCATCCCACTTTTCTCAAACTTCTTTTTGAGAACAAAACCCTAATTTCTAAACTCCTGCCCTATCCAACATAAAAAAGGTCATCGTACATAATACGATGACCAATTATTCGCTTGCTTATCACAAGCTAAGTAGTGAGAGTTTTTATTATATAAATGGAGCAATAACTAGTGCTACTACTGACATTAATTTCAATAAAATATTAAGTGAAGGTCCAGATGTATCCTTAAATGGATCACCAACTGTATCACCTACAACCGTTGCTTTGTGAGCTTCACTTCCTTTGTAATGCATTTTACCATCAATTTCCACACCTTCTTCAAACATTTTCTTAGCATTATCCCATGCTCCACCAGCATTAGACTGGAAGATTGCCATAAGCACACCACATACAGTTACACCTGCAAGTACACCTCCTAGCATTTCTGCTTTTCCAATGAAACCAAATGCAACTGGAGTTAGTACAGCGATAAGACCTGGAATTATCATTTCACGGATTGAGGCTTTAGTAGAAATATCAACACATTTCCCATATTCTGCTTTTCCATCCGCTGCATCAAATGTTTTTCTATCAGCTTCAGACCATTCGCTCATTTCTTTTCCATCATTCTTTTTCATCACGTTAAGTGCTGCTTTAAGTTCTGGAATATCCTTAAACTGACGTCTTACTTCGTTGATCATATCCATTGCTGCACGTCCTACTGCATTCATTGAAAGTGCTGAGAATAAGAATGGTAACATACCTCCTATTAATAGACCCGCCATAACTTTAGGATTCGCAATATTGATAGAATCTATTCCTGCTGTAGCCATAAATGCTGCAAATAAAGCTAATGCTGTAAGTGCTGCTGAACCAATAGCAAATCCCTTTCCTATTGCCGCAGTTGTATTACCTACTGCATCTAATTTATCTGTTTTCTGACGAACTTCTTTTGGCAACTCAGCCATTTCTGCAATACCACCTGCATTATCTGCAATTGGTCCATAAGCATCAACTGCTAATTGGATTCCTGTATTTGATAACATTCCAACTGCTGCGATCGCAATTCCGTAAAGTCCACCAAAGTAGTGAGCTCCGATAATCGCTGCTGCTAATATTATAATAGGAATTGCTGTAGAAATCATCCCTACTCCTAAACCAGCTATAATGTTTGTTGCTGACCCAGTCAAAGATTGCTTCACAATAGACATTACTGGTTTCGTTCCTGTTCCTGTATAGAACTCTGTTACTATACCAATTAGTAATCCTGCTGCTAATCCAAAAAGTACTGCAAAGAAAATACCCATTGAAGAATATGTTGTTCCTCCTGCTGTAGTCCAAGTTTCTGGAAGCATTGTTGTACATAATAACCACGTACCAATAAGCATAATTGCCGCAGCAA
>CAYOIL010000093.1:0-280 GCA_964403985.1 uncultured Saprospiraceae bacterium | reverse complement strand
GTGGATCTCCACCTTCTTTTACTTTTACAAAGAATGTTCCTATAATAGAAGTTAGAATTCCCAAACAAGCTAATGCTAAAGGCAATAATACTGCACTCATTCCACCAAAATCATCTCCACCAAAAGCAGAAAGATTCATGAATGTTGCTCCTAATACCATTGTACCAATTATTGACCCAACATAAGATTCAAATAAATCTGCTCCCATACCAGCTACATCTCCTACATTATCACCAACGTTATCAGCAATTGTCGCCGGATTAAGTGGGTGATCTTCAGG
>CAYOIL010000092.1:788-13652 GCA_964403985.1 uncultured Saprospiraceae bacterium | reverse complement strand
AAAAGCGGCTTCATTACTTGTCCGTCCTGATGTATAAAAAATCGCCTCATTTGGTGACTTTAGGTCATTTAAATGCTTTGCTATTAAATTATAAGCTTCATTCCATTCTATTTTTTGATAATGTGTACCTCCAGCTGGTAAATACATAGGATCTGTGATTCTTCCACTTTTCCCTAATTCATAATCAGACATTCTACATAATTCATCAATAGAATGACTTTCCCAAAATTCAACATCAGCTCTTCTTTTAGTTGCCTCTTCAGCCATTGCTTTTATACCATTTTCACAGTATTCAGCGATTTTAGATCTTTCATCATCGGGATCAGGCCAAGCACATCCAGGACAATCAAAACCATCTTTTTGATTCATAGTTACACTGGCTTTTAATGCTTTTGGTAAATCCATAAATCGATTCATATGACGAAGAGATTCGATTACAGCGGGCATTCCAACAGCCTTACTCTTAGCTTTTGTTACTTGAGTTTTTGCACTCGATTCTGGTGCTCTATGTTGATTGTTTTTCTTCATATTAAATACATATCTTCTTATATTATTCCATTATTCTCTCAAATCCACAATATACATTATAGCTTAAATCTTTCGTAAAGCCAATAAGACTCATGCTTTGGGCGTAAGCCTCTTCAATAGCCAAACTTGATGGCGCACCTTTTGCAATTATTATTCCTACACCTGCCATTGCGGCTTTTTGAACCAATTCAAAACTTATTCGGCCACTTAATAAAAGTACTGAATTCGTTAATGGTAGATCACCTTTAATCGCTGAATGTCCTATTAACTTATCCAAAGAATTATGCCTGCCAATATCTTCCCATTTATTAACAATATTTAGGTTGTTATCAAGTAATACTGATGCATGCAAACTGCCTGTTGATTCAAAAACACCCTTGTTTTTATGTAATCTATTTTGAATTCCAAATATATCTTTTGCATTCAACTTTAATGTACTAGTAAAAGGTAAATATGATGTTTCTTTTTCAATATCTTTTAAACTAGATTTAGAACAAATTCCACAACTTGAAGATGTGAAAAAGTTTCGCTCAACGGAATGTAAAGTATATGAATTGGCTTCCGCCAAAAGGACTTCTAATTTGTTGTCTTGTTGCTTAACTGAGATAATTTCATCATAAGATTTAATAATACCTTCAGTGAAGAGAAAGCCGATACAAAGTTCAATGTCACTACCTGGAGTTCGCATTGTAATAACTAAGTTCTGAGTTAATTGACCTTCTGATGATTTTTTTAAAGCAATCTGCAATGGGACTTCATCACTAATAAAATCATCTTTTACTTTAGATGTAATACATTCATTTGTCTTATCCTTTTTAAATGATTTTATCTGGTATACTGGAATTGCTGATTTTTTCAATACCTATAATTTGTCGAAATATGGGAAAATTATCTCAATATAGTGACATCCCCTTTCATTCTTATGATATTGCCAGATAAAGAAATATATTCTAAGTAATAAGCGTAGACTCCAGCTTGCGCTGGCTCCCCTTTGAAATTACCATACCATTTCATAGATTCATCTGTAGCTAAAACATTTTCAGTAAAGAACACACGTTCTCCCCATCTATCATAAATACTAAAAGTGTTGACATTTTGTATTAATTCTAAATCACCGAAAATACTAAAGAATTCATTATTTCCATCATCATTAGGCGTAAATACATTTGGAACGTAGTAAGGGTTCTCAAGAACTCTTATTTCTATTTCAGCTTCGTAAATACAACCATCTTTGTCTATAACTGTAATTGTATAAATTATGTCACTAGCAGTTGTACTTATAGGATTTAAACAGTCTGTACAAGACAAATTAATATCAGGGCTCCAAGTAATACTTTCTATATTATTCTCATCTAAGCCTGTTTCTACCATTATTTGTTGATTTTCTCCAACAAAAATTAGAAATGACCCATCTGATGAAAGTTCAAAAGCTTGCAAGGAAACTATACTTGTTGTCATAGAATCATTACATTCATATTCATCTTGAATGACAACTTGAAATTCGCCAGCATCTAAATCAGCGAATACTGGATTGTCTTGGAAGGTTATACCTCCATCTATTGAAAATTGGAAAGGTTCTGTTCCACCTGAAATATTCAGAATTTCTATGTTTCCTTTCGGATTAAAACAATCAGGATTATCAATTTCGACATCAAATCCAGAAAAGTCAGGTAATTGAGTGATTAAGCTGTTGTCTTCATTAATACAACCGTTTGATTCATTTGTAATTAGTGCTGTATAAATACCTTCTTTATCAACAGTTAATGTCGAAGATGTACTAATAACGTCTGTAGAATTTGATTCTGTCCATTCATAGGAATACTCTTCATCTAAACTGTTTATTATTTCGACACTTGAATTATTACAACTTAATTGGCCATTATTTAATTCAACAAGCGGTTCCTCAAAGTCAGCTACTATAATTAACTCCTCAGTGCTGGTACAGCCATTCTGGCCTATAACAGTGAGTTCGTATGTTCCTTCTTCATCTACTAAAGGTTGTAAATCAGCTGATTCAAACATAGAGGGCCCTTGCCACAAAATAGATTGATAATCATTAGAAGACAAGACGGTCTGTAATAAGGTGCTTTCTTGATAGCAATTTATAATACCATTTGTAGTTGTAATATCAATTGTAGAATAATCACCTTCAACTGTATATTCTTCCATCCTTGTACAGCCATTTTGGGCTGTGACAGTCAATTCATAAAGGCCACTTTCCGAAATTTCTATTGATTTTGTATCAGAATAATAATTACTCGGCCCAGACCATTCATATTCTACACTTGTAAGATAGTCAGTTTCTATAGAAATATCTGCTGTAAGATTTGTACAATCCAAAATATTTGAAACTTGACCTTGAATATTTAGGATTGCTGTATCAATTGCTATATCAAGTGAAACAATTGTATCGCAAAAGTTATCACCTGTTATCAATACGCTATAATTCCCAGCTTCATTAACTAATGGATTTTTAATATCACTATTAAATCCATTATTTGATGTCCATAGATAAGAATACTGCTCATCGAATGTATTTAGACTTAAATTGATTTCTGTATTTAAACAGTTTAACGTATCTCCATTTACCTCAACCGTTGGAGTAGTAAGGTCACTGGATACTATTATATCTTGATTGTTTTTACAATTTTGATCAGAAGTGATTTCCAAAGAATAGATTCCTTCAGTTGTAATTTCAGGGTTTTGATTGTTACTAATAAAACCATTTGGTCCAGTCCAATTATATTGTAAATTGTTGAAACTAGAATTAGAAAAAATGTTAAATTCCTTATCTTCACAAGTAATCAAATCACCAGTTAAATTAATATCAGGAGTTAATTCGTTTGGCGAAACAAGTAGGGGAGAAGTAGCTATACAATTATTGCTTGTATCTATAATATTTACAAAGTATTCTCCATCATTTTCTACAATAATAGAATTTGTATTTTCAATTATAAATTCATCGTTTTGATCATACCATTGAATGGTATAGTTTGTATTTGAAAAGTCGACAAATAACTCTGCTTGTCCTGTATTACAGTCTAAAGTATCACTGAAAACTTCAAAAGTAGGTGTGATAGTGTCAACTGCAACGGTAATTTCCTCAGAAGTGGTACATCCATTAGAAGAAAGGACTTCTAGAGTGTAATTTCCTGGTGTTTGCACTGTAATTTCATCCGAATTTGAGGAATAATTATTAGGTCCAGTCCAGCTGTAAGAAATAATGTTATTTGTTGAAGTTGAAATAGTAGCTTGATCTGCCACGCAATCAAGATTAGTTCCGACTAATTCTAGCGGAGGGGCAATTGTATCTATTTCAACAACTAACGTCTGGCTTTCTTCACATCCTTCCAAATTAGTAACATTAATTGTGTATTGTCCAGCTTCATTAATTGTTGGATTTAATTCTGAAGAGTTAAAGTTATTTGGACCACTCCATTCAATAATTAGATTAGGATCATCAACTTGCGCTACAAGTTCAATTATTGAAATATTGCAATTCAGAGAAGTATCTTCGACCGTTACAACTGGTATTATATCAATAAATTCTAAATTTACATTTTCAGTATCAGAACATCCATTTTGTGCAATTACCTCAATTGTATACATTCCCTCTTCTGTTACCTCAGGCATTGAATCAGTTGAAGTAAAACCGTTAGGACCTGTCCAATTAAATTCTAATAGATTGTTAGCATTGAAATTCAAGAATCCAGTTCCTTGACCACATATTATAGTATCTCCAATAGCAGTTATTTCTGGAAGAGAATCATCAGAAATTAAATCTATAGTGCTTGTATTTGAGCAAATCGAAGATATAGAGTATTCAAGTGAATAAGAACCTGGTTCACTTACTTGTGGATTTGGCTGAGAAGAACTGAATCCATTAGGCCCTGACCAATTGTATACTCCGCCTTCTATATCAACATAACTTTGCAAGGTTATAAATGGGGCATTACAACCAATAGATGCGTCATCAATTAAAATTTCGGGAATTATATTTTCAGTAATAAATTCGAAACTTTGCATCGAAATACAACCATTTTCAGGATTCTCAGCAGTGAAAATGTACTCACCTTCATCACTTGGAGTGATCATAATACCGTCCACGGAAGAACCATCTGGTACTGTCCAAGATAATTCGAGATTCGTAAAGTCATCTTGGTTCTCAACGTTACCAATAATATCAGGTATTTCTAAGCCACAAATAACTGTTAAATCATTTAATGGCTCTATCAAAGGAATAAGTGAATCAGCAACAACTTCAATTTCATTTAAAAAGAAATTCGAACAAGTTCTATCTTCAAGTTCAATGTAAGATAAGAGTTGGTAATCTCCTGGAATTGTTACATTTATAGTGTCTCCCATTAGAGTGTCTAAATCTGGAGTAACCCATTCATAACTATCAATATTAGCTGGAATTGGGTTGTTAATTATATAAACATCTACATCTGGATTAGTGCAACTTATTATATCTGTTACTCCTACTAGTAAATCAGGATTTACCCATTGAAAGTTTACTCTTATTAAACTATCACATCCTTGAGCACTAGAACCTGGAATAAGAATGTCTTTGGTTGCAGGAGCAAAAAGAAATTCTTCACCGAGAAAATACAATGGTTCAAGGATACATCTATAAATTGTAGTATCATATAAAGGTGCTGGAATGATTGATAAATTATAAAGTATAAGACTATCACATTCTCCAGGGGTTTCAACAATTGATAAATATTGTCCTGGCTCTGAAATTTCACCTTCAGCAGTTTCTAAGGTTTCTCCTTGACATATTTCATAATCTTTTTCATATATCGGAGGATCTTCTATTTCTATTGTAATTATTGGATCATCACAGTCACATAATCCTGAAATCTGTAAATCAATTGTTTCAATTCCTTCAATGAGATAATCACTAAAAATATCTATCCAAAGTGTGTCAGCACCTTCTCCTGCCGGAATTGTATAAGAAGGTGGCAAGTTTTCAAAATCTACTCCTGCAGTTGCAGAGCTAGTTCCCAATATTTGAAAAGTTACATCAATATCTATTGTAGATGGTGGCTCAATTCCGAATGCTATGTAAGCATTTTCACATCCTTCTTCAGCCACATCTGATCCATCTTTTACTCCATCAATGATAGTTACTTTAGTATCAGCATTTCCTGAGATAAAACTATTTTTTCCTAAAAATATTCCTGAATCCAACTGACCATCTCCAATGTCAGCGATAACTATTTTTATATGATAAGTTTCACAAGGAACCACTTCTGATTGAGCTTGAAGAACAGTAGTAAATCCATCGAAACCAAATAGTGAAGAGAAAGGTTTAGGTGCATTTATTTCTCCGACGGTACATCCACCTGTTACGCCATCATTAGTGTTGGTGTTATAGAATTCACCAAAGCTTCCCCAATTTAAATTATTTATAGTAACAGGTAATGCGCTTCCAGGTATAACTGCAATGTTTTCGGCTCCATTAGTAAATGGACCATTAATACCTGGGCCGCTTATAAAGAATCCGAAAATATCATTGAATGTAGAATTTACATAATTACAATATTCTTCTGAAGAAAAAACATAATCAAATGATATCATGTCTTCATCTGGAACAAAGTCAAATTCAATTTTTGTTACATTATGTTGAGAATTTGATATAATCGAGGCTATATCAGGGTCTGTGCCATCAGTGCCATTTCCATTGCTAGATTCACCGCCATTTGGACCTTCAGCTGAATTTACATCACCAGTTACAAGTAGAATCCCTTCTTCGATACCAATTGAAGACATACCATTAGTGAATGTCCCAAATCTATTAGAGTTGTTTGGGCCTTGAATCCCTGTTGCTTGCAAGCAAAAATCACCTAATAAATCTTGCTCTATAAGTGTTTCAATAGGAGTGTTTTTTTCAACTTCAATTCCCATCATCATAAGTGCGCTAGCGGGAGAAACATTGAATGATTTACAATTTATTATGTCTTGAGTAGGATCAATTCCTGGATAATTGAAATAAACGAATTCACTCTTTGAAGTAAAAAACAACATATGGTCTTTCCAGTATACTTTTTCAGTTTCTAAATTCGAAAGAAAATCTGTTGATTTTTCTAAATCCAAGCTATGAGGGAAATTAATATAATACTCTTTGTCTATTAGTAATTTTCCGTATACTATAACATCAGATTTTTGAACTGATTCGTGTGTGCAATCTAAATCTACTATTTCCCTATTTTGGGCTTTAAGCCCAAAAATAAAAGAACACATTAGTATTAAGAATAGCACACTATTACGCATAAGATATCATTTTAGTTTAAAGGAGTTCTTAACTAAAGCATATACATGGTGATTAAAATAGTGTTTATAGTTATAGTAAATCTACAAAAAAATGAGGAAAAAGTATAAAAAGGCCCACTACAAATTAATGTAGCAGGCCACTCCCATTTACGAATAAAAAACTTTCTTTAAAAATTACATTCTTTGTAATTCTTCTATAGCTTCTATATAACTTACTTCATTGAATATTAGATCATAAGTATTTATATCTCCAACGATTATATTTTTTCTCCCAAAATAGATTTTATCATCTACAACAGTTAACCCAAAAATAATTACTTCTTCGTCTTTTCTTATTTGGGTATGAACATAGTTGCCATTGATCAGATCCAAAGGTATCATTGCAAAATCTTCTTTACGTGCAATGTATAGTTTTGTATTTGAGTTTTTGTAAATATCCTCAACACTCATAGTAACTAAACCATAATCAGAAGTCACATCATATTTAAGGTGTTCATGTTCAGCTAAAGTAGTTAATCCAGTACTTCTAATCAACATCTTAAATCCTGAACCAATATATTCTGTGCCATCAAGTTCAAAATCCCAATTATCTTCGTATACATCAATATTTGCATGAACAAACCATCCATTTGCATTTTGGTTTTCTTCCCAATAAAAAAGGTATTCATGGTCTATTACATTGTCATCAGTGTCAAAATATATGTAGGCCGGTTTTAAATTATCTAACTTTAAAATCTTATTGCCTTGTTTAAGCTGAAAATCTATTACATATCGACTATACAGCGTTTCTCCTGCAAGATCTTCGGTGTCAATATTATTTAAAAATAACTCTTTATAAGATGAAAATTCAGTGTAAACCATTTCAATTGGCCCTTGAATAGTAGCATCGGTTCCTTCTTCGACTATAGATTCAGCACTAAATCTGATTAAAGCTGAATTTGTCTTTACAATAAATTCAGAAGATGCTTCAGGAATTGCTACCGTTTTTTGAGAGTTAGCACTTGTAATTAAAGCGTCAAGTGACTCCCATCTTTCTCCTATTGGATTAAAATCATCTACTATATTTTTAGTACAAGAACTGCCTAAAAACAGTATCAAACCAAATACTAAATATATTAAAATGTACCTATTCTTCATATGTTCAAAAATCTTCAATTTTTGGGTTAAAACCCAAAGTTATACCTTAAACCAGCCCTTATTCCAAGGGTGTTGTTGTAATGTTTTAGAGGATGGTTTTCTCTTGTTAATGAATTCGGATTATATTTAAAATATGGTTCTGTCATTATGTCTATTGATGGTGTTAAATGATAAATCAAAGATATTGCTCCATCAAATTTCAATCCACTCTTTGGACGATAAATATCTAGCTCATTATCAGATCCACTTGTTATCCATGCAGGTTTATTATCAAAATTCAAAATTCTTCCTTTTTGGTCAAACATTAAGTTTATATAAATTCCTCCACTTAATCCTACAGCCCATCTTCCAAACTCCATTTGATATGAAAGATGCAAAGGTAAATCAATTGAGGTATATGAATTATTAATTCTATTAGTTCTTACTCCTGCAATTTCAATCCGTGTAGTATCAGTTGATGTTGTAAAGGTACCATCTGTATTAAAAAGTGTATCAATACTTATTAATACTTTAACTTCTCTAGCATCTTGTTCTACAAATGAGAACGTTTCTTTTATGACACTTCTTTCTAGTCCAAGCCCTAAGCCAAGACCTGAATTATTATGCCATTTAAAACGTATACCGTTACTGTAAGAATAAACAGTATTTTCTGTTTCATTTCTTAAATTAATATAGGAATTAAATTCTTCGTCGGCAGATGTAAATCTTTTTAAATTATAATCAGAAGAATGGTAAGCTTCCACACTAAAGTATCCATGAACACTGTTCCCAAATTTAGGACACTTTTTTGCATAGTCAGGTAATAGCTCAGAAGTAAATAACAGTTTTTCAGTTAGAGGAACTAACTCTAGTGTATTTAGATTTTGTGTTGGTTTAATTTCTCTTTTGATAAAGTCATATACAACATCATTTGAAAGTACAGAGCTAACTTTAGATTCGCTTACATTTATAGGATTAGAAACCGTTAATTCTACAGGTAAAGATTCAGAACTATATGTAGTTGGATTCTCTTTAAATGTATAATTTCTATCCTCTTGTTTATGAATACTGTTTAAGATTTCTGCACTTGTATTATTAGTAGTTTTAACTTCGTTTGAAGCTGAACTTAACTCTTCTCTAGCTAATAATAGACCATTACTTATGCTTCCTGTACTTTTTATTTTACCAGATAAAGGAAGTTCTTGAATTTGATTTGTTGACTCAGAAGAGACTACTTCTATTTTGGATTCTTGACTAAATAAAAATGGAACACTTATGAGGGCTAACAGTATAATAGATGCTATTCCTATTTTCCAATAAAGAAATATAGGCTTTCTAACATCTTCAGGAGCTTGAGCGTCTTGAATCCTAGACCACATATCATCTGGGACATCTACTTCGTGTCCTTCAAACCTTGATTTAAATAAATCGTCAAAATCACTCATACTGCAATCTTAGCTAATTCTTCAACTTTTTTCTGTAATATTCTCCTTGCTTTTACCAATTGGGATCGGCTTGTACTTTCACCAATTCCAAGACTATCTGCAATTTCTTTGTGGCTAAAGCCTTCAATTGCATACAGATTAAAAACAATTCGATAACCATCGGGTAGACCTTGCACAAGATTCATTAATTCATCAATTCCAATTTTCGAAAAAACTTTAGGATTAACTGAATTTTCAGGCATTGTTTCAACACCTATTGATTCTTTTTTAAAAGCACTTTTACTACAGTGTTTTAAAGCAGTATTTACCATTATTCTTCTAACCCATCCTTCAAATGATCCTTTTTCACCGAATGAATCTATGTAGCGATACACTTTGACAAATCCATCTTGCATCATATCTTCAGCTTCCATCTCATGACGAGCATAACGGCGACATATAGATAGCATTTTTCGTGCATATCTATCAAAAACACCTTTTTGGCATTTCGGATCTCGCTTTTTGCAACCCTCAATGAGTTGTTTTTCTGTCAAACTATTCGCTTTTAGAGGCATATAGCAGGGGTTTTATTATTAGATTACTAGTCTACTGCTTTCGTTGCCTTTTGGTTAAAAATTATTTTAATGGTTATATAATGTGTTACCTTTAATTTTAATTGTAAGTTTCACACTATTAAATTAAAAAAAAATATGAAGCTTTAACTCATATTAATAAGTAATATATATGAATAATTTTTATAAATCAATAGCAATCAAAGAAATAAATAGATTGTTATGGAAGTTAGGTACATTCAAAATCAGGTTGTTGGCATTTATTTCACCAAAAGTTGTGTATTATAGTCAAGAAAAACTTGTAGTAAAAGTGAAATTAAATAGACGAACTAGAAATCACTTAAATTCCATGTATTTAGGGGCGCTTGTTATGGGAGCTGAATTATCAGCTGGCCTGCCATATGCTTATTTTGCAACCACTGAAAAATTAAATTTTTCTTTAGTTTTTGCTAGTATGGAAAGTAAATACTTAAAACGACCAGATTCTCATGTGTATTTTGAAGTACAAGATTTGTCTATATTTGAAAGTTTACTAGCTGAAACAAAATTAAGTGGTGAAAGAATGTCTAAAGATGTACATGTTGATGCATATATTCATTATGATTCAGATGACTTAAAAGAAAAGGTTGCAACTTTCAAGTTGGAATTATCAGTAAAAGTTAAAAATAAAAAATAGTTCTATGGGTAAAGTGGTAAAAAATGCTAATGAAGCTATCTTGGGAATTAAGGATGGTATGACAATTATGCTGGGTGGATTTGGCCTCTGTGGAATTCCTGAAAATTGCATTCATGCCTTAGCGAATTCAGGCATTAAAAATTTGACATGTATTAGCAATAATGCAGGAGTTGATAACTTTGGAATTGGTCTTATGTTACAAAATAAGCAAGTTGAAAAGATGATTTCCAGTTATGTAGGAGAGAATCAAGAATTTGAAAGACAGTTATTGTCTGGAGAATTGGAAGTTGATTTAGTTCCTCAAGGTACTTTAGCAGAAAGGATTCGTGCTACAGGAGCGGGTATTCCGGCATTTTTTACACCTGCGGGTTTTGGAACGGAAGTAGCAGAAGGAAAAGAAATTAGAGAATTTGGGGGTAAAGAATATATTTTGGAACATTCATTCAACAGTGATTATGCTATCGTTAAGGCATGGAAAGGCGATACAGCAGGGAATCTTATTTTTAAAGGAACAGCTAGAAATTTCAATCCTATGATGGCAATGGCAGGTAAAATTACTATTGTAGAAGTTGAAGAATTACTTCAGCCAGGAGAGCTTGACCCAAATTTTATTCACATTCCAGGTATTTTTGTGAATAAGATTTTTCAAGGATCTAATTATGAAAAAAGAATTGAACAACGAACAGTAAGAAAATAATGGAAGGACTAGATAAAAATGGTATTGCGAGAAGAATTGCGAAGGAATTACAAGATGGATATTATGTGAATTTAGGTATAGGAATACCTACTTTAATTGCAAATTTTATACCTGAAGGCATAAATGTTACTTTACAATCAGAGAATGGTCTATTAGGAATGGGACCTTTTCCTACTGAAGAAAAGGTAGATGCTGACTTAATTAATGCTGGAAAACAAACAGTTACAACATTAAATGGTTCTTCTATTTTTGATTCAGCTATGAGTTTCGCTATGATTAGAAGTGGAAGAGTAGACCTTACTGTTTTAGGTGCAATGCAAGTTGCTGATAATGGAGACATTGCTAATTGGAAAATTCCAGGTAAAATGGTTAAAGGTATGGGAGGGGCAATGGACTTAGTTGCTGGTGCTGAAAACATCATAGCAGCTATGACACACACTAACCGAAAAGGTCAATCCAAATTATTAAAATCTTGTACTCTTCCTCTAACGGGAACGAATTGCATAAGAAAAGTTGTTACAAATTTTGGAGTTTTTGATATAAAAGATGGCACCTTTATACTTTTAGAAAGAGCTCCTGGAATATCAATTGATAAGATTGCTGCTTCGACCGAAGGGAAGTTGCATGCGAATCCTACTGTACCAGAAATGGAAGTATAATCGTTGAAAATTTGGGCGAAAGCCTTATAAAACTTTATGTCTTTAAATGGGTTAAACCCAAAGATGAATATAAATAGCTTATGAAATCGAATTATTTTTTATTGTGTGTTTGTTTACTTTTTGCTGCTTTTAGTGCAGTTGCTCAGGTGAATGTTGTAGAAGGATATGTTTATGAAGATGGAAACAGAGGCTTCTTAAATCAAGTAAACATTGAAATAGTTAATAAAGCAAACGGAGTAATTGTTTACACTGGAGAAACAAATAAAGATGGCTTTTTTCAAACTGAAGTTCCTATTAATGGGAACTATATTGTTAATGCTACAAAACAATTATTCTTTAAAAAATCGGAAGAATTTTCGTCTTCTGGACAAGATGGGGAAAAGAAATTTGTTAAAGTAAAGATGCTACGTGAACCAGGATATGATTTCGAAGTTACTTTAGCACCGAAAAGAGATAGCGATGACATTCCTGTTGATGCTATTATAGGAGCTTGGATTGAAGTATATAATAATACCACGAAAAAGGAAGTGTTAAATTTGAAAGATCATCCTAAACTTGATTTTAATGTACATTTTGATCAAGGAAATCATTATACTATCATGATTCGGAAAGATGGTTTTCTAACGAAAAGAATGGAAGCGTATGTAAATGTTGAGGGATGTATTTTATGTTTCGATGGAGTAGGGAGTGTGCAACCAGGAGTTACCGATAATTTATCAGATAAAAATTCCATGGGTGTTTTATTGGCTAATGTTGAACTGGATCCTCTATTTAATGGGAAGACATTTACAGTAGAAAATATTTTTTATGATTTAGGGAAAGCGACTTTACGTCCGAAAGCGAAGGAAGCATTAAAAAGTCTTGCTACTGTAATCTCAGATAATCCGCAGATCAAAGTTGAACTAGGTGCACA
>CAYOIL010000092.1:0-778 GCA_964403985.1 uncultured Saprospiraceae bacterium | reverse complement strand
ACAGACCTAGCTAAACTCCTTAATTTAAAACCTATTTATTTTGACTTAAACAAATCAAACATAAGACCGGATGCAGCAATTGAACTTGATAAAATTGTTAGGGTAATGACAGAAAATCCCGGAATTGAGATAGAACTCGGATCACATACCGATTCTAGAGGTACGGCAGCATCGAATCTTGACTTGAGTAAAAGACGTGCAAAGGCAGCTGTGGAATACCTTGTAAATACTCTGGATGTATCACCAAATCAAATAATTTCTGCAGGATTCGGAGAAACAAGTTTAAAAAACAAGTGTGCTGATGGTGTAGATTGTAGTGAAGCTGAGCATCAAATTAACAGAAGAACTGAAATTAGAGTTCTTAATGTAGATAAATCAAAAACAAATCTTAAACCATTATCTGAGATTAGAGTAGAAGAGGAATTTTTAAAATCGATTTTTGATGGAGAGGGAGAGACAAAAACTAGTAATGAATTGCCAGGAAAAGTAGATAATTCATCATCAAATTCATCAGGAAATGATCAACAAATAAGTCAAGCTGAATACGAACGCCAATTACAACAGCAAGAAAAAGCTAAGATGGAAAGAGAGAATGCGCAGATGGAAAATTCAAATGTAGAAAAGTTAAATCAGGAAAGACTTGCGGCAGAGAAGATGGCAGCAGAGAAGATGGCAGCAGAGAAAATGGCAGCAGAGAAAATGGCAGCAGAGAAAATGGAATCAGAAATAAAAGAATCAAAGGAATTTCATGAAAACTTCTTGCCATCACACTTATACA
>CAYOIL010000091.1:2753-13829 GCA_964403985.1 uncultured Saprospiraceae bacterium | reverse complement strand
GGTATACCTAGTGCAAATTATACGCCAAAGGTTACCGAAGGTTTTGTTCAACAATACATATGAGATCAGTTCTTTTACGGCTAAAAAAAGCCGAAGAACCGCTCCATATGCTGGACGTAAGCGAAAATCAAAAGCAAGAATGAAAATATTCAAAAGTAAAATAAGGAACTCTTTTTTGTATCTGATTTTAAAACTGGTATTTATATGTGTTTTGGTTTTTCCTTTTATTGCATTTACTAAACTTAAAAGTCTGTTTTTTGAACTGAGTTCATTCAATTGGATATTAATTGGAATATTTACAATTGTTTTTATAATTACATATTTAAGCCTAACTAATACCGACATTAAAATTTTAAAGAATGAGATAAAATTTAGTGGAAAACTATTGTTATCGAAAAAAAACACGAAATTCAGTTTAGATGAAATCATTGAAATCACAATGAAGCACGATTGGGCGGAAACTGTACTAGCTGATTTTAAACCAAAATTCCTTAAGTTCATTATTGTTGAATGGATTTTAAAAACTGCAAGAAATGAAGAGGCAAAATGGATAAAAGTAAAGACTAAAAGTGGTGATTATAAATTTTATTGTTACGGAATTGAATATGATTGTTATGATAACCCAAAACCACATTTTGAAGATTTATACTTTGAATTTGCAAAATTGAATTTAGAAGTGAATTGGACAGAAAATAACGATGTATATTATAAAAACTTAAAACAAAGAAAAGAATTTAATAAATGAATGCTTTGGATAGGAAATTCAATTTTTGGCAAAAATGGCTAACTTATGCTAATGTACTTACGATTGTAGTTGGGGTTTTAGTTGCTTTTGCAGGTAATTCGATCTTCTTTGAGCTTCACAACGAATTTACAAAAGACGTTTTTTTAGTCGGAAATGAGTTTGATGATAATATTTTAGAGTTAAAAAATTGGTTGTTTGGAATTATTGGAGGGAGTATTGTTGGCTTTCATGTTCTTATGGTAATGATTTCAGAGAACTCTTTTAAGAAAAAAGAAACTTGGGCATACAGAGCAATGTGGTTTGGGCTATTATCTTGGTTTTAATTGATAGTGGAATTTCAATATACTATGGAGCAATACATAATGTAATAATAATTAACATTATTGCATTAATACTGATTGGGCTTCCACTAGTTATGACACGAAATGAATTTAGAAAATAAACGAATAGTGTAACAATATTTCACTAGGTATATAAAGTCTAAAACAATCATTACATATGAAAATATATAATTTATAAATATATTATAGTCAATATTTTAATTCAACTACTATTAACTTAATTAGCATCTAAAAGCAACACAAATGAAAGAAGATCAGAAAAAGAATGCTATTAATTTTTACAAAATGGCATATGAAGGAAATCCAAGAAAAGCTACCGAATTATATGTTGGGTCAGAATATATTCAACATAATCCCGATGTAGAAAACGGTATAGAAGGATTCATTAAATATTTTGAACGAATGCAAACTGAATATCCAAATAAATCTATCGAGTTTGTACGTGTTATTTCTGAGAATGATTTAGTTGCATTGCACACTCACCAAGTCTGGCCAGATAATGATGAATATGTCACAATGGATTTTTTCAGATTTGATGATAAAGGAAAAATTGTTGAACATTGGGATTCTATCCAACAAATACCAAAAAAATCTGCCAACAAAAATAAGATGTATTAAACCTATCTATTGAATTAGAGAATTGAAAAAGGAATACAAATTCACTTTCCCCTTGTGTAAAATATTAGAAAGATTGTTATGATATAGATGATTTGGATGTTAAAGATTATTAGATTTGACTATCGCTATTGTTATTATAAGCTATGAATAAATTTGATCGAGTAATCTCCACATTAATTCTTCTTCAAACAAAGAAGCGGTTAAAAGCATCATTTATTTCAGTTAGATTTGATATCAGTTTACGTACAGTTTATAGAGACATACATACGCTCAAGAATGCAGGTATTCCTATAATCGGCGAGCCTGGGATTGGTTATTCAATTATGCAAGGCTATAAAATTCCCCCTGTTATATTCAATGAGGAAGAAGCATCTGCCTTATTAACTGCTGAAAAGTTCATAGGTAAAATAACTGACGAAGTTACTGAAAAGAATTACTCAAATGCATTAATGAAAATCAAAGCAATCTTAAGAAGTTCTGAAAAAGAATCACTGGCCATTTTAGAAGAATCTATTGCTGTTTCTGCAACTTCAAAAAATCCCAATAAATCATATCTCCAAGATTTATTCAAAGGAATTTCATCGAAAAGGGTTTTAAACATTGAATATAAGAAAGCAGATGAAACAATCTCTGAAAGAAGTATCGAACCCATAGGTTGCTATCATGAAAGAAACAATTGGTACTTGTTTGCTTACTGTCAAGTTAAAGAAGCATATAGAACATTCAAAGTAAATAGAATAAGTAAATTGATTGTCTTGGATGAACAATTCATAACTGAACATATCAGTTTACAAAATTACATTGACAGGCAAAAGACGGAAAAAGGAAATAGCTTAAAATTACATTCAATTGAAATTGCATTCACAAAAGGTTTTGTAAAATTTGCAGATGTTCGTAAACACTATTTTGGTTTCATCGAGCAAGAAGAAAGAAATGGATTAATCCATATGAAATTCTTAAATAATTCTATTGAATATGTTGCTAGATGGATTATGCAGTTTGGTAACCAGGCTACAGCTATTGAGCCAATAGAACTGAAAGAAAGGATGCAAGATTTGGCCAATGAATTATTTACTCATTATAAAAATAATTAACCTCCAAAAACTTACTGACACACAGTTGTCAACATGGCTTAATATGTTTGTTTTATCAAACGGGAAATATTCCCAATTATAAAACATAAAATATTTAAAAATGACAACTAAAGAAGTAGCTAACAGACTTGTAGAATTATGTAGAGAAGGAAAGTACGAACAAACTATTAAGGAACTATACTCTCCAAACATTGTATCTGTAGAACCAGAAGGAGTTCCTAATCGAATTGTACATGGACTTGCAGCGGTAGCAGAAAAAGGTAAAAAGTTTGAAGAAAAAATCACAAAAATTCATTCTTGTATCATAGCAGATCCAATTGTTGCAGAAAATTTCTTTTCTACAAACATGTTAATGCATGTAGATATGAAAGGGGTTCCTGTTCCAATTGACATGGATGAAATATGTGTTTATACGGTAAGTGAGGGAAAAATTGTAAAAGAAGAATTCTTTTATACTCCACAGCCTAGGTAATGAGTAATGTGAAATGAATAATGAACAATGTGTAATTAATAATTAGTAATGAACAATGTGTAATTTGTTAATGCCTCCAATATGTGGGAACGATATGGGGAAATGGCAATGAACACATTCTTATAAACCAATGCATTCAACATTAGTGATGTGCAAGGTTACATACTAGATATCTTGTTCAATAGAATAATTAAAAGTGCTTTTGAATTTTCATCAATTCAAAAGCACTTTTTATTTCCTATTCCTCATATATATCATACTTATGAGATACAGATTTCATTAAAGCCTCATCAGAGAATTGTTCCTCTGACATAGTGGATAATTCTTCTAAGAAAACATCAAATTGACCATTCTTAAAAAGCGTCAACATTTTACCCCCTTTTTCACATTTTGCTTCATGCCACACATTCGGAGGAACAGTGATTGTGTCTCCTGGACGCAGCATAATTGTTTCATCATCAAAAACAAGTTCAAGCTCGCCTTCGAGCATGTAGAAAATTTCTGTCATAATTTTATGATGATGACGTTTTAAGTGAAAACCAGACTTTAAACTATCTTCGATTAAACATAATTCATTTTCAGTATCTCTAGAAGATACTTTTACAAAGCAATGATCCTGAGAATAATCATAATTCTCACCCTCGCCATTTATCACTAAATTTTTTTGTTTCATTTATATTTTAATCTACAGTTCCTAAAATTGTTCCTACCTTATTTATATAAACTTTCACACCATCAGACGATGCAATAGCAATTCCTTTTTTAAAAGGGCCTACTTTTTCGAAGCTGGCAACTAACTCTCCCCTATCGGAATAAATTTCCAAAGTATCCTTAATCAATGCATGTATGTAAATTTTCACTCCAAAACGGACTGCTATTGTTATTACATTATAAATTTAAAAATAATTCTTAACTGGATTTAAAATTAAAAAGCAACTAACATTTTAAGTTTAGATTAGAACTAAATATCGATAAATGCAGGAAGAACATGTAATGCCTGACCAAAGGGAAGGGTTCCGAAAGTAGTGAGGAACGGAACGAATAGTGAACCATGGAATACTCTGTCTTTTCAAGAAGTGCAAACGATTGAAAAGCCTGCCCAAATACTATTTCTATTTATCAACAAAAGAAATAACCAACCATTTATTATTGATTTTCGTCTTTAAAAATGAGAACAATTTTTCCAATTAAAATAACTTATTATGAAAAACATATTTCAATCTTCGACATATACACTTGTTTTAATCCTATTTATTTCTACTTTTTCGAATGCTCAAATTAGTCTCGGAGTAAAGGGTGGTATTTCAAATGCTTGGGAGTTTTATGGCGATGTAGGCTTACCAGAAGGCGCTCAAATTGATGTAAATGGATATCATTTCGCCATTCTCAGTTATTACGAATTAACACCATTTTTATCTGTGGGTGTAGAACCTGGCTATGTTCAAAGAGGAGCAGCTTGTGTTCCAGGATGGAATGAATGGGTTGGCGATACAAAATTCATGTTAAACTACATAGAACTTCCTTTGATGTTACGCGGTAATGTTTCATTTTTTAATGATCAAATTGAAATTTATGGCAAGACGGGAATAAGTGGAGGATTTGTACAAAAAGGAATGGAAATAATTGATCCGCAAAGCGATGGCATTCCAATAACACGTACTAAAATAGATTTTAAAGATGAATTCGAATCTTTACAAAGATTTGATTACGGGATATATGGTGGTCTTGGGTTTGCCTTTAATTTTGGACAGAATAGTTTCTTTATTGAAGGAGATTATTATCACGGACTAAGAGATTTTGACCGCCTTAACACTTCCAAAAACAGGAGTATTCAGCTAGAATAGGCATACGACTAATAATGCTATCCATTTCATAATTCTGGGGTTTTTCTGTGTCAGATATCCATTTCCATTTCAATCTGATCGATGGTATTATCAAAGTTAAGGATATTTAAATATTTTATTAAATCCTTCCTATCTTCTCTTACATTATTAATTCTAACCGATGAATTTAGCTGGCTAATTCCATCAAAGATATGGCTCCATACTTTTGTTTTGGATTCCAATTGTGCAATATAGCCAGAAGAGGTATCTATGATAAAATAACCTAAATAATTTTTCTCCAATGAATCAAAAACCTTGAAGAATTTATACTGGTTTCCTGCTTTTCGAATAGTTTCCAGTGTATTATCCCAAGAATAGTTTAAATCATTACTTTCTGATTCGATTTCAAGAATATTAGATTCTTTGATTATTGCGTTGGTGTTTTTTGTTAGGTTTCCTTTATAACAATGAAGTTTTATTTTATTTTCAAAACCAATACGTTCATATGCCTTTATTGCTTTTATATTTTCATCAATTACTTCAAGTGAACATTTTTGAATATCATGATTTTTTAAGTTTCTCATCCCAAATTCAAACATCTTATCCACTAACTTATTTCCTCTAAAATCAGGAATTACACCAGTTCCAGTATTATAAGCAGCAGGGATTCCTTTTTTTAAATCTATTGCATTAATAACGAATCCAACAAGTTTATCATCTTGAAAAGCTCCCCAAGAAAAGGATAGATTGACTCTTGCATTTTTAAATCTATTTTCCCAAAAGCTTACATCGGTTGGCATAGGGACGAAATAATTTTCGAAAGCTTTATTAAAGCAAGCTATAATTTCATCATATGAAAGTGATTCAAGAGAACTAAAAGTCATAGGCTTTAAGGTATAAGTCGTTTAATTTTTCACAATCCTCTTTACTAAATTAAGATTTTCATTTACAATATGAAGCATATAAATTCCGCTTTGTATGTCTTCTAAATCAACGGTAAAACTATTGCCCTGAACATTAATTTTCTTCACTAATTTTCCAGCAAGATTATAGACTTCGATACTAAATTCATTATCGGAAAAAGTTTCTGGCAATTCTATAAAAAATGGACCTTTCGACGGATTTGGCGTAACTTTCAAGGAAGGAAATTGAATATCTTTTAGATCTGAGGTAGACACTAAATTGAACGTTAGTTTATCTACATTAAAAGGAGTATTATTCGTAATATCAATTCGCATTTGTTGCTCTCCTTCTTCAAGATCGATTGTATTATTAGCTGTAATTTGTTGAAAAACGTACCAATTTCCAGTACTTGGACTTATAAAATCTGTACTGGCATTGTTTTTATCGAACGTAATACTGAATGTTCCGTTAGCAACTTCCGAAGCGACTTCAGCATCCACACTATAGGTTCCTGCTTGATTTACAATTACAGAATATTCTATCCATTCATTTTCTGCTACATACTCCAATATATAAGCATCTCCTAGTGCTCCTATATCTACCCCTTCATCTTGTCTAAAGCCATTGGGTATATTTGCGGGTTCTGTATCAGAGTAAGCCAAACCCTCTCCACCGTAATCATATTCTTCCATTTCTACTTCTCCAGGAATAGGGATGAAAGATCCATTGAAAGGAGTTTGTTCTGTTGCTGTGATTGTAATCCTAGTGGGATATCCATGAAGCAAAGTTCCATTGGATTTAGTGGTATACATTCTATACGTATAAGTGGCTCCAGACACGATTTCAGTATCAGAATAAAAAGTAGCATCAGAATCAAGAATAGCTAGTTCAATAAAGTTACTCGTACCTCCTGCTGCACGTTCTATAACAATACTTCCATTGTCCGAAGTCCGATTATTCCAATCTAGAGCAACAGCAGGATTACTGCTTGCATCTAATATAAAAGTAGAGAAGATTTCATTTGGCGAATCTGGATAATAGTGCATTAATACATCCTTGATTTCGGGCCAAGAATTAGTTGATCTATTGAGTACTCTAAAATCACCTCCATCATCCCAAACAGAAAAAGCGAATTCTTTTTCGATACATTGTTCTACATTATGAGCATAGATTCTCATACGCGAATTAAAGTCGCATTCATGAATGGCTCCAAATTCACTATGGTGAATAGGAATACCATTGGTTGTAGACCAATTTTTTACACTTTGATATTTTGAAGTAAGTTGTTGGTAATCATTTGATGAGCCCCAAGTTCCTTGCCCTTGTCCTGAAAATTGCCATGGATCATAGGCATGATAATATGCTATAAGGTATTCATCGTCGAGGATTTTAGCGTCGAATAACTGTTCGGCATTGGCGTACATATTACCGCCAAAAATGACATTGCGTGTAGGGTTAGTTTCACGAATAATGCTAAGGATTCTTTCATTTAGATCATCAACTTGAGAAATGGTCATACCATTGGGTTCATTGATAATTTCAAAAAGGAGTTTGTCGGACTTATCTTTAAATCGATTAGCTACTTGGACCCATATTGAGTCATATCTAGCTCGTAATGTTGGATTATCATAGTTGTTTTTTAACCAATCTTCATGATGTCCGTTGATTGTGATAAAGAAATCTCTACTCAATCCCCAGTCAACAACCTCTTCTACTCTATCCATCCATGAATCATCAATAGCAAAAGGGGCTGAATCATCAGTATGATTATCCCATCTGACAGGAATTCTAATATTATTAAATCCAGCCTCGAGGTATGCATCGAAGTACTCTTCTTCCGCAGGACCGTTATTCCAATTTCCTTCAAAAGGAGGCTCTAGAGTATTCCCTAGATTGATTCCTCTTCCCATACCCTGAACCGCTTCTTCTGGAGAAATTTGACCAATTAACAAGGAAATATTCAAGAAACTAAAAAATACAACAAAGACTAGATTTTTCATACTTATAAATTTGAACTACTTATTAATTAGAGTAAAATAAGTATGTTTTTTACTAAAAAAAAATATTACGATAAAAAGTCTACATCTGCCGAATATGGATAACTCATTAAGTATCCCAATGCCTTATCTACTGAAAATCCTTCATAAATTACTTTGTACAACATGGTATTTATGGGTGCGTTTATTTCATAAAAATTACCCAGAAGCTGAGCAATTTTAAGTGTACGAACTCCTTCAGCAACTTCATCCATTGAACCCAATATATCTTTAACATTTTTACCTTCGGAAACGGCAATCCCAAATTTGAAATTTCGACTATTTTCACTAGTGGCAGTTGCAATTAAATCACCTAAACCAGCAGTACCAAGAAAAGCTCTTTCATGAATTCCTACCGCTCTACCAAAATGAATCATTTCTCTTAATCCTCTTGTAATTAATAATGCTTCTACATTTTTACCTAATTTTTTTCCATATAAAATACCTCCTGCTAAGGCAATAATATTTTTATAAGCACCAGCAAACTCTGCTCCTCTTAATTCTTTGGAACCGAAGACGAAAAAATTCTTATTTGAAAGTAGGCTATGACCTAGTTGAATTACTTCGTCAAATTCACTTGCAATAACAGTTGCAGCTGGTAAACCTTGCATTATTTCTTTTGACAAATTGGGTCCACTAACACAGCCTATTCTCAAAACACTTGTTTCTTGGCGAATAACTTCACTCATTGAGTGTATAGCTTCCTTCGGTAAAAAAGTAATATTGGGGTCCGAAGTTATATCGGCATCAAGTCCTTTGGTACCGTGAATAATAATATGGCGAGGTCCAACATAAGGACTTAATTCTTGCATAAGATCTCTAAATCCAGCAGAAGGAATAACTGGAAATATAACATCACACTCTTGGGCCAAAACTTCCAAAGATCCAGTTGCTCTTATATTTGGATTGATATCATATCCCCTATTAGTATGTGTTTCATTAATTTTAATGACTTGATTTTCATACTTAGCATATAATAAAACATCCGCATTTTTCGCAATAAGTTGTGCAATTGTAGTTCCAAAACTTCCAGCTCCAATTACCCCAATTTTCTCCTTTTTCACTTCAAGTATTTTATGATATTGAATTCGATGTAGTAAGATTAGTAATTTTAAAAGAATAGTCTGTACAAATTGTTGTTTTTTATCCTAACTATGTAAGACAAAGATTCCTATTTTCTTTACTTTTCTTTCAAACAAGATTTATTAGAATTCCTTTTGGCTTTAAGCCAAAAAACTAAAAATTAAGAATATTCCATTACTTTTGACGTTGTTGTAAAACAAATAAATTCATGCATTCCAAATTATCTGCTGCACTTTTATTCACTATAGGCATTCTAATGCCCTTTTTAACTGTAGGACAATCAAAGGATTTATTCACTTTTTCATCGGTTCATAAAGTAAATGAACGTAATTCGTATAGTATATTTTATCCTCCATCTGCAGATTTATACGAAGGGATAGTTGTACTGATTCATTCAACCCAAGCGAGTAATCCAAAGGTTTACGGTAACATGATCAATGAGTTATTAAGAGATAATTTTATAGTGATTTATCCTGCATATCAAGATTATGTAGTAAGCGATAACTCAAGAGATTTAGAATTTATATCGTCATCTTTAATAAGCGCTTATGATGATATTAAGAAAAACTATACTGAAGTTTTAAATCTCCCTTCAATTTTTATTGGACATAGTAAAGGAGGTATTTTGGTTTTTGAGTTAGCTTCAGGAAAAGTAGATATTCCCAAAATGCCTTCTGCCGTTATTTCTCTTTGTCCAGCTGAGGTTACCAATCATAGTTTGGATGATATTAACTTTGACAAGTTAGATTGGTATGATGTGTATTTAATTATTGAAGAAGAGAATGACAAATATTATAAAAGAGGAACTGGAGCTGAAATCTTTAGTAATATTTCTGAAGAAGCAAGAAGAAGGTATATAGTACATAAAAAAGACGACTTAGGACCTTCAAAACACATGAATGCCTGGTCTTACAATTCAACTTATAGTTCGAAAAACAACACATTCCTTACATATTTTAATACACCTGCTGGGCACACCAATACTGTTGATGAATCCTTTTATTGGCCAAGAATAAAAGAGGCATTAAAATGTACTGTAAAAAGAGAAGGCTGCGAGAGTTTTAGATTAAAATAAGGTGCATTATTTCTTTTGGGTTTAAACCCAAAAGTCCTTTTCAACAAAATCTCTTACCTTCGCAACATGATACTTTCCTCCTTAAGATTAAGAAATTTCCCTGAAGATCAGAAAGATACTTTTCCATGGACATTGCCTTTAATTCAAAACTTTGAACAGATTGAGTTCAACAATCTTATTACTTTTCTTGTAGGAGATAACGGGAGTGGAAAATCAACAGTATTAGAAGGAATTGCTGCTGCTTCAGGAGTTCCCATTGCTGGTAGTCAAAGGCTAGAAGATGATCCTTCTTTACAAGCTGCAGATTCGCTAGCCAATTATCTTAGCTTGCGATACAAAACTAAATCACATCATGGATTTTTCGTTCGAGCAGAAGATTTTATTGGTTTTGCTCGTAAAATGAAGTCAGATATTGCAGGCTTAGATAAAGAAATTGAAGAGTTAAAGGCAGGCTGGACAGGAGGAGATATGAAGTTGGCTTTGGGACCAATAGAAGGAGAAAAGCAATCATTAATAAATAGATACACTAAAGATCTGGAAGCCATGTCACACGGAGAAGGCTTCCTTACTTTTTTCAAATCTAGAATAACTGGTCGTGGGCTTTATTTAATTGATGAACCAGAAGCGGCTCTTTCTCCACAAAATCAATTGGTTTTATTAAGTCTGATATTAGAAAAGACTAAAAAAACAGGAAGCCAATTTATTATTGCCACACACAGCCCTATTATTATGGCATGTCCAGGATCTAGCGTTCTATCTTTCAGTGAAGGAGGAATTCATGAAGTTGATTATAAAGAAACGGATCATTACAAAATCACTAAAGGAATATTAGAAGATCCAACACATTTTCTAAAGGAATTAATCTAACCTATTACAAACCAGGGTT
>CAYOIL010000091.1:0-2711 GCA_964403985.1 uncultured Saprospiraceae bacterium | reverse complement strand
CATAAATAAATATTTTATTGAAAATATAAACTTTATTACTTCTTACCTTTTTGTTTCTTCTGCATATCCTGCTGTTGTTTCACTGCAGTTTCAATATTTTGCATGAACTTACTTTTCTTCTTTTTAGGTTTCAATTTATTCGCCATTAATTGTTGTCGAATTTTATCGGTACTAAAAACAAACTTCTTGGTACCAATAGTTTGGAAGATGTTAAAAAGATTCGAAAAGAACATGTAAACAGTAAGTCCAGAAGCATATTGATTAAAGAATGCAAGGAACATTATAGGCATAACATATTGGATATACTTCATAGCAGGATTTGCTGACATATCCATGTGCTTAGTATTGTAATACGTATAAATCAATTGGGTTACAACCCAAAGAATGGTAAATAGACTTAAGTGAGCACCCATAAAAGGAATCTCAAAAGGAAGTCTAATCAGATCATCATATGAAGACAAGTCAGTGGCCCATAAAAAGGACTCTTGTCTGAATCCAATAGAAGCTGGGAAGAATCTAAAAAGTGCATACCATATAGGCATTTGGATAATCATAGGCATACAACCTCCAAGAGGGCTTACGCCATATTCTCGATAGATCTTCATGGTCTCAACCTGCTGTGTTTGTGGATCATCTTTATACTTTTCCTTAAGACCTTTCAATTCAGGTTTTAAAGCTCCCATTTTCGCTTGAGACTTTAACATTTTATAAGTAAGAGGGTAAAGAATAACTTTTATAAGAAGAATCATAAGAATGATCGCAATACCTTTATTTCCAACAATTCCGTCAAAGAAATTAAATAAAGGTCTAATAACCCATCTATTAATAGTTCCAAAAATTGATCGTCCAAAAGGAATAATTTCTTCTAAGCCAATGCCATACGATTTAAGATCTTTAAATTCATTGGGGCCAGCAATTAAAGTCATTTTATATTTTCCATTTTCAAAAGCTGAAGAAGGTATATCCATACTACTTTCAACAATTTTCAAATCTTCACTATCTGCTTCAAGTACTTTAGTTTCGAAAATACTATTTTTAAAACCATCGTCATTAGCGATCAAACTTGTATTGAAGAATTGATTTACATGAGAAACCCAGTGAATTGGTTTGTCATTTACTTCTTCAATATCTGATTTTCTACAGTTACAATAGTCTGAATTTTCTCCTTTTTCTTTGAAGTAAATTGTTGAGTAAAATCTTTCGAAGTAATCGTTAAGTTCGATACGATCGAGGTGATTTTCCCATTTTATTTTTACTGGAGAACTAGATTTAAAGACATTACTAGGATCAGAAAAGGCAAGATCGTAATCTATTTCATACCCATCGCCTAGGGTGTATGTTTGTGAGAATTCGTTACCTGATCCAGAGGAGAAGGTAATAGAATTCCCTGCTTGATTAGCAGTAAATATTAATTCTTCCGAATCAATTACACTTCCTGGGACTCCTTTTACCGGTAGGAGATAAGAGAATCTATTTTCCGGGTGATCAAGTAGTTTGACAGGAGATGTTGATTTTACTCTATTCTCGTCTTCAGTAATTTTGTTATGTTCCTTAAGAGTGATTGATTTTATTTTACCACCTAGGGAAGAAAATTCGACAATCATTTTATCGTTTTCCAAGGTGTAGTTTGATTCGGAACCGCTTGCATTTTTACCGAAAACACCGTATTGAGCGAGAAGTCGAGAATCAGTGATAGAATCAGGAACTTGAGAAACAACAGGAGCTGTTTCTTCTACTTTTTCCAATTCTAGATCTGCGATCGCAGCCTTTTTATTTTCTTCTATTTGAGCAATAGAGTCTAAGCGAGTTTGCTCTACAAAAGCAGCTTGACGTTGTTTATTGTTATTATATGTCCAGGCGAAAATCAGCCCGAAAATCAATACTAAACCTATAACTTGAGTCCTATCCATTCTATATCCCTGTAAAAATTTGCGCAAAGGTAAATAAATCCTAGTTACCTGATGTGAATTATAAGAACTAACAAGAAGAGAGTTAAATAATTTCAGGATTAAGACGGATAAGATAGATTCGTGGACGAAGATGAAGAAAAATCATATGAATAGTAAAAGGGGTTGAAAGTAAATTGAATTATGGTATATGGGAAAAAAATCTTCACCTTTACAAGAAATTTTATTATCCTCAACATTCTTTATAAAGACCAATATCTCGTAGCTATTAATAAACCTTATGGCTGGCTAACTCATAAAAGCAAAATCGCTATCGATGCTCAAAACATTGTACTTCAACAACTTCGAGATCAAATTAATGCCAAAGTATACCCTATTCATCGGCTCGACCGCAAAACTACTGGAGTCCTACTTTTTGGACTTCAACCTAATACACATAAAGAAATGTCCAAACTATTCATGTCTGGAAATATTGAGAAAACTTACTTTGCAATAGTTAGGGGCTTCACTGAACCAAACGGTATGATTGACTATCCTCTGAAAAATGAAGCCGGAAAAAGTCAAGATGCCCTCACTCACTATGAAACTCTTTCTCATTCTGAAATCCCCCTACCCCATGGAAAATTTCCCACCTCTAGATATTCTCTCCTTAAACTAATGCCAAAAACAGGAAGAATGCACCAACTTAGAAGGCATATGAGTCATATTTTTCACCCCATATTAGGAGATCGACCACATGGTTGTAACAAACAAAATAGACTATTGAAAAAAGTAATCGGGTTTGTTCAACGAACTGTGTCAAAA
>CAYOIL010000090.1:0-13882 GCA_964403985.1 uncultured Saprospiraceae bacterium | reverse complement strand
GTCCTGCTTTTTTCAACTTTCCAGAAAATAATTTTAATTTGAAATGATACATATTAACCTTATAGGTTCAATTATAAAGAGAATTGTTTTCAATTGGTTTTTTGGGGTAGCAGGACGAAAGTCCTGCTTTTTTCAACTTTCCAAAAGATACAGTTCACTAAAAGATATATAAGAGAATTGTTTTCAATTGGTTTTTTGGGGTAGCAGGGCGGAGGTCCTGCTTTTTTCAACTTTCCAAAAGATACAGTTCACTAAAAGGCATATAAGAGAATTGTTTTCAATTGGTTTTTTGGGGTAGCAGGGCGGAGGTCCTGCTTTTTTTTTGCCTTATGTTGAGATTTTACGAAAGTAAAACTGAATTTAATTGGTTTGTTTTCTTTTAATAAAAACAACTTTTTGTTATAAACAACATTATAATGTTGTGAATAACTTAATGCTATGAAATCCTTGTTAAATTTTTACGAATTTTAACATTTTGCGAGATAATTTATAATTTTGCATTAGTATTTAGCAATTTTTCTACGACCTGATAGTAGTCTATATAAAGATGATTGTTTTCAATTGGTTTTTTGGGGTAGCAGGGCTTTCAGTGAAAGTCCTGCTTTTTTCATTTATACTTCATAAAACTGTCTTTTCAACACTAAATTATAGCGTCAAAATTGCAATTCGATACATTCATTTCATATTCAATAATAATTTTAGAATTTAGTAATAAGTAACTAAGCTCTAATTATATATTTGCGGTCGAATTAATAAAAGATGAGAATTGTAATTGCAGGTGCTGGGGATATAGGATTTCATTTAGCGCGTTTATTGGTGTCTGAAAATCAAGATATTATACTTATTGATGTAAATAAGGATGTATTGGATTATGCGGAAAGCCATCTAGATGTAAGTACTATTAATGGAGATGCATCTTCTCCTTCAATTCTTTCCCATGCTGAAATAGGAGAAAGTGAATTATTTCTTGCTGTTACCACTCACGAACACAGTAATATTGTAGCTTGTATCTTAGCTAAGCAAATGGGAGCTAAACAAACGATTGCAAGAGTTTCTAAAGAAGAATATCTTGATGATACTTATAAGAACAAATTTTTTCACTTAGGAATTGATAAAATAATTTCTCCTGTTAGACTAGCCGTTTCTGAGATCAGTAGACTTCTTGAACAATGCGAAGTGACTGATATTTTTGAATTTGATGATGGAAGATTATCACTTGCGGGAATTAGTTTAGATGATGATTCTGATATTAAGGGTAAAACAATAGAGAAGGTTCTTGCTATGGATGAAAATGTTGCCTTTAATCCTATTGCTATTCTACGAGGTAATAAAACGATTATTCCTAGAAAATATACCCGTTTAAGAAGAAATGATCATTTGTATTTCTTAACAGAAGGCGATCAACTTACTCCATTACTAGAACGAACAGGTAAAACCCATATCAAAGTAAAAAACATTATGATTTTGGGGGGATCAAACTTAGCAACGCAAACAGCTAAAGTACTTGAAGATAAATACAACGTTACTATCATTGAGCAAAAGAAGCAAAATTGTAAAGAACTTACTCAGTATCTTCACAATACTTTAATTATCAAAGGAGACCCTAGTAACTTCGAATTATTGAAAGAAGAAGGTATTGAGAATATGGATGTGTTTCTTGCACTTACCGATAATTCAGAGACAAACATTCTGACTTCATTGATGGCCGATGAACTAGGGGTTTATAAAACAATAGCTCTTGTTGATAATACATATTACACTAGAATCTCGCAAAATATTGGTGTTGATACTATGATTAATATGAAAATTATTGCTGCAAATAATATATTCCGATTCATAAGAAAAGGATCAGTAGAAGCCATTACTAGTTTACATGGTGTTGATGCAGAAGTAATAGAATATGTTATAAATAAAGAATCAAAACTTACTAAGAAACCTATTCGAAAATTAAATTTCCCGAATGCTATGGTCGTGGGAGCAGTAATACGCGGTGAGCAAATTATAATTCCTGAAGGAGATACAATATTTGAATTAAATGATAAAATCATAATTCTTGCACTTCCTAGGGCGATACAGAAACTAGAAAGAATCTTCGGAAATGATTAATTTTCAACCTGTATCCAATGTTATAGGAGTATTGCTATCTATTTTGGGGATAGTAATGATTATTCTAGGAATTGCTTTCATGATGGATCATAATGGTACAGTATGGGCATTCGGAAACTCTGGTATAATTACACTTGTTTGTGGAGCGGTACTGTACTTTATGCCTTTTGGAAAGAAAAAAGATGTAGGAAAAAGGGAAGGCTATCTTATAGTTGCTTTGGCATGGATCGTAATGGTTGTTTTTGGTTCTTTGCCATATTTTTTCTCGGGAGTTACAAATTCATTTGCTTCAACAATTTTTGAATCTGCTTCTGGATTTACTACAACGGGAGCCACAATTTTTCAGGATATTGAAGCATTACCTAATAGTATTTTACTGTGGCGTAGTCTTACACAGTGGCTAGGTGGTATGGGAGTTATAGTCCTTACAGTAGCTCTATTGCCTTTGCTTGGAATTGGTGGAATCCAATTGTTTATGGCAGAAGCACCCGGACCAACTTCAGATAAAATTCATCCTAGAATCCAAGGAACAGCCAAAAGGTTATGGTTTATATATGTGGGCTTGAGCGCTGTTCTTATTTTATTGCTATACTTAGAAGGTATGCCTATTTTTGATGCACTAAATCATGGGTTGACTACAATGGCGACAGGTGGATTTTCGACAAAAAATAGTTCTATTGCTTTCTATGATTCTGCATTAATACAATATACCATAGCTCTATTTATGCTAATCGCAGGGACCAATTATGCCATGTTGTACTTTGGGTTTCGTGGAAAATTTAAAAATATATTACAAAACGATGAATTTAGATTTTACCTCGTTGTTGTTGCAATATTTGTTGTTTTAATAACAGCAGGGTATATTCACAGAACGAATTTAGATCTTGAAGAATGTTTCAGAACAGCTTTATTCCAAACGATCTCACTAATCACAACAACTGGATATATTACATCTGATTATTCCATAATTTCTCCATTTGTAACTTGTTTATGTTTTCTTCTACTGTTCTTAGGAGGTTCTGCAGGATCAACTTCTGGTGGAATAAAACTTATCAGACATTTAGTTTTTTTTAAAAATAGCTACATGGAATTTAAGCGATTATTACATCCACGTGCTATAGTAAGAATTAAACTGAATAAACAGCTTGTTTCAGGGAGGATAATGACCCACATCTTGGTCTTTTTACTAATGTATTTAGGTGTATTTGTTGTAGGAACTATTGTTGTGTCAACATTAGATATGGATTTGCTTTCTGCAGCTGGAGCTGTTGCAACTTGTCTAGGAAATGTAGGACCTGGAATAGGAAGTGTAGGACCTGTTGATAATTTTGCTCATGTAAACGGTCTGGCACAACTCGTTCTTTCTGGCATTATGATTTTGGGAAGGCTTGAACTCTTCACAATAATTATCTTATTTACCCCATTCTTTTGGAGAAATAATTAATGAAATGTTATTGATATTTTATTTTGGGGTTAAGCCCAAAATTATTCCTCCTCCGCATTTCCTTGTAGGTGTTTCAGCTTTTTATCTTCCACTTCTTTGTTTAGAAATGCATTAAGCTGATCTATATCAAAATTTCCTTTGATTTCACCTAGCTCATTTATTTTAATATCAAAGCCTTGTAATTCCTCATGAACTTCAGGTTCTCCGTCTTGCTTCATTTTCTTCGGCATAATTCTTTTTATTTAAAACGTTTTTTTAAATGGAGTAGTTACACTAATTCCTTACAATCCAAATGGAATGTTCATCTCCTTCTATAAAGATAAATTAATAAGTCCAAGACAAATCAATTTTTTGTTCCTTAGACCACAAGGAAGTTGATGTATTCTGAAGTGAAAGTTTGTTTTTTGGTAGCCAGGTTACTTTTTTTTCAGAGCTAGAAATCAATGTTTTACTTCGATATAAAATATCAATGCGTGAAATTGATTGTTCTGCTCTTGTTACTTTCATTTCTTGAACATCATATTCTTGGTTTACTGCAGAATAAGTTGTTGAATTTGCTTCTCGTGTTACAATATACTTATCATACCATCTTGGTCTATTGATATTAAATTGTTTCAAAAAACCGAAGATATCAGTCATGTCTGCATCTGTTAGTACTTTCACTTCTTCTTCCTCTTCATTCAGTTTTATTTCTCTTGTGACATTATCGTAACTTGTATCTTCCATTAATAAAGAATCCACAAATAGACTAATATCGAAGAATGATGTTTCAAAATCTCCTATTTCTTCGGAAGAAGTGCATGAAATTGAACTAAGAATAATTAATAGGACTATCCATTTCATACAATAAGACTTTTTCCTGTCATTAATCTATCTTTTTCAACATTCATAAGATCCAGTAGTGTAACTGCTATATCTCCTAGTTTTCCATGGCTGATTGTACCTTTTGGGTTATTGCTTACATATATAATAGGTACTAAATTAGTTGTATGAGCAGTATGTGCTGATCCATCTGGATTTCTCATGATTTCTGAATTTCCATGGTCTGCTATGACAATTATTTCGTAATCGTGTTCCAGTGCTTTTGTAACACATTTTCCTAAACATTCATCTACCGTTTCTGCAGCGATTATGGCTGCATTCAAATCTCCTGTATGTCCTACCATATCAGTGTTTGCAAAATTCAAACAAATAAAATCTGGAGCGTCACTTTCAATGAAATTAGTAGCTTTTTCTGTAATCTCATTAGCACTCATTTCAGGTTTTAAGTCATAGGTTGCTACTTTAGGTGAAGGGACTAAGATTCTCGATTCTCCTTCAAATTCTTTTTCTCTTCCTCCTGAAAAGAAAAATGTTACATGAGGATATTTCTCCGTTTCTGCAATTCTTAATTGTGTTAAGCCATTATCTGAAACAACTTCTCCTATTGTTTTAGCAATTTTATCTTTTGTAAATACAACATTGACATTTTTGAAATTTTCATCATATTCTGTCATTGTAAAATACTCCAAGTCTAGTTTTTTCATTTCATATTCTGGCATATCTTCTTGACTAAGGACTTTGGTGATTTGCCGAGGACGATCCGTTCGGAAATTAATAAAGAAAACAGCATCTCCATCTTGTACAGTAGTTAAAGGATTATTGTTTTCTTGAATACTAATAGGTAATATAAACTCATCAGTTAGATCAGCTTCATATGATGCTTTTATAGCTTCTATAGGATTAGACCATTTTTCACCTTCTCCTTTTACCAATAAATCATATGCTTTTTCAATTCTCTCGAACCTATTGTCTCTGTCCATTGCATAATATCGACCGATAATACTTGCAACTTTCGCTTTTCCTTGAATCGCTTTTTGGAGTCTTTCCATATACTTTATGCCACCTTGAGGTGCAGTATCTCTCCCATCCATGAAACAATGAATAAAAACCTTTTTGAGCCCCGACTCACTTAACATTTCTACTATTGCAATAAGATGATCAATATGAGAATGTACTCCTCCATCCGACAATAATCCCATAAGGTGAACAGCTTTGTCGTTGGTCTTCGAATAGGTAATTAATTGTTGAATTTTATCTTGCTCTATCAATGTTTTTTGGCGGCAAGCCTTATTAATTCTTACAAGTTCCTGATCTACTATTCTACCAGCTCCTATGTTTAAATGACCAACCTCGGAATTACCCATCTGCCCTTCTGGCAATCCAACTTCCTCCCCAAAGGTAACTAGAGTATTATGTGAGTAAGTTTCAAGCAAAGAGTCATAAAATGGTGTTTTAGCTTGCTGAATCGCATCAATATCTTTGTTTTTTCCAAGACCCCAACCATCTAGAATGAGTAAAAAGGATTTTTTATGCGTCATGTTATTGATAGATTTGTAATTTTAAATTTTTGTTGATTATAATTAAAATTGAATTTTGCAATTAAATGAAACTTTCAATGTAGTAAGTTTCGTTCTTATTATAACTGCTAATTACAGCGAAAACCAATTTTGCCTAATCTTACTTAAATAAGAGGCAAATTTAAATAAAGAAAAATGAAATATTTATTTTCAATAATATTAAGCGTACTATTTGTAGGAATAGGTCAAGCTCAAAATATTTCTAGCTATTTCAAAGATATAGCAAATAAGGATTTATCTACAATTACAGCAAAGTTTAGCGAAGACATGGAAGTATGTGTGAATGATTCGCAAGAATTCATGGATAAGGCCGAAGCTATAAAAGCTGTAAAAGCATTTCTAGATCAAATTGAACCTATTTCAGGTAGTGAACTTCATCAAGGAAGTTCAAAAACAAAATCTTCTCAATATAGAGTAGGCCAAGTTAAGTCTGCCAAAGGAAACTATAGGGTGTTCATATATCTTGAAGGAGATAAAGATGATTTCGAAATTGTAGGGTTGCTCTTTAATCCAGAATAACTAATAGGAGGAGTTTTTAAGACAAAGTCTTAAACCAAGTCCTTGTTCATTATGTAAATTAATTGATATCTTAGCACATAATGATAATTCAGAAATATTCCTATAAATTTCTGTTAGTATGTTGCCTAATACTAACCACGAATGCTATACTTTTTTCTCAAGTGAGGATCAATGAAGTTGTAAGTTCAAACGCAATATTTATAGATAGTGATGGAGATACTCCTGATTGGATAGAATTAAAAAATCAGGGTGAAGAGGCTGTGGATGTTTCTAATTTTTACTTGAGTGATGATATTAGTAATCCATTAAAATGGCAGATAAGTAATACAGAAATACCTGCAAATGAATTTGTGATTTTTTGGGCTTCAGGAAAAGATATAGCTAAATCTGGCACTCCAAGAACTCTAGTAAACTTATTGTCCGAATTTCAATATATCATTCCCACACAAGCTGTTTCAGAATCGTGGACATCTGTTGGCTTTGATGATTCTAACTGGGAAACTGGAAGTAGTGGATTCGGTTATGGTGACAATGATGATAATACAATTCTTCCCTTTGGTACCCAATCGATATTTCTTCGAAATTCATTTGAAATAGAGGATATTTCAATAATCTCTGAGCTTTTTCTTGACATAGATTACGATGATGGTTTCGTTGCTTATCTAAATGGTTTTGAAGTTGCCAGATCTAATATTAATGGAACACCACCTTCTTTCAATGCTGCTACTGTTACTGATCATGAAGCTGTAATTTATGAAGGTATTAGACCAGAGCAATTTCCAATTGAAAATGTACTTATTGAAGGGACAAATGTATTGTCGATTCAAGCACATAATGTTTCCGGAGCTTCTTCAGATATGACAATTATCCCATTATTAACGGCAATTTATAACGAAGAAACGACTGAAGGAGATATTCCTCCTGGCTTATTAAATTATGAAAAACAAGCGGCACATACCAACTTTAAAATTTCTACTAAAGGAGAAACAATCTATTTATTTAATAACGCAGGAATATTTGTTGATAGCCTAGAAAGTGGGTATCAAATTAATGGAACTTCAAGAGGCTTAGATGTAGTAAATAGTGAACAAGTTTATTTTGATGAAGTAACTTTTGGAACAGAGAATGCTTCAACTACCTACCAAGGTATAGTCACTTCTACGGTTGAATTTTCTATTGATGGTGGGCCCACTCCATCAGGTACAGATTTAGAATTAAGTGGGCAAGAACAAAATGAAACAATCAGATTTACAACGGATCTTTCTGATCCCAATATTTCATCTGATCCATATACTTCGCCCCTTGCAATAAATAGTACAATAACCTTAAGGTCAAAAATATTTCGTCAAAATTATATTCCTTCAATAATTCAGAGTAAAACATTTTTGGTAGGAGAAACTCCAGATCTTCCCATTATCAATATTATTGCGGACCCTAAGAGCTTTTTTGATGAGGACGAAGGAATTTATGTTTTAGGTGATTCTTATTCACAAGCATTTCCTTTTTTTGGGGCAAATTTTTGGGAAGATTGGGAAAGACCTATTGAATTTAGTTTATACGATATAAATGGAAACTTTGAATATGAAGCAGCCGCAGGAGCTAAAATCTTTGGAGGATGGTCAAGGGCTAACCCACAAAGATCCTTTTCTATTTTTGCTCGTAGTCAATATGGGGTGAGTGAGTTTGAGCATGATTTTTTTAAGCAATCTTCTCTTAATAGTTACCAAGCATTTGTGTTACGAAATTCAGGAAACGATTTCAATAATTCTCATTTACGTGATAGGGTTCTTACCTCATTAATGGAAGGAACAGGAGTTGATTTTCAATATGCAAGACCATTGCTAGCGTATATAAATGGAGAATACTGGGGAATATATAATATGCGTGAGAAGATCAATGAACATTTTATTGCGAATAAATATGATGTAAATCCTTCTGAGATTGATTTATTAGAATTTGATGGAAGTGCTATTCATGGTCAAGCGATAGACTATCAATTATTAATAAACTTTGTAGAAAATAATGACCTAAGTCTTGCTTCTAATTATTCAATAGTTGAGGACCAAGTAGATCTTCGGAATTTTGCAAGTTATTATGCCGCTCAAATCTATTTCGATAATACGGATTGGCCCGGAAATAACATTAAGTTCTACAAAATAGATGGAGGTAAATGGAAATGGTTACTTTATGATACGGATTTTGGGTTTGGAACATGGAATGCAAGTAACTTTACGAACAATACTATAGAATTTGCAACAAATGCAAACGGACCAGATTGGCCGAATCCTCCTTGGTCTACTTTGTTATTTAGAAAACTACTTGAAAATATTGAATTCAGAAATTTATTCATAAATCAATACGCTGATTTTATTAATAGTAGATTTCTTGCAGAAGAAATAAATAAAGTAATAGAAGGTGCAGCAGACGAGATTTCAGGAGAAATGATAGATCACAAAAATCGTTGGGGAGGCTCTCCACAAGATTGGATCAATGTTATAAATAATATGGAATCATTCGCTAATTCTAGACCTAATTTTGCAAAGAATCATATAAAGCAAAGCTTTTCATTACCGGATTATCATAAGGTTACTATTCAAAATAATACTCCAATAAAAGGCTTTGTTCTATTAAATTCATTAGAGATCAAGGATGGTATATGGACAGGCGACTACTTCGAAGAAGTTCCTATTTCAATGACAGCGATTGCAAAAGAAGGATATTCATTTTCGCATTGGGAAGGCGCAAGTAATTCTATTGAATCGCAAATCTCACATGATTTACAAAGCGATGAAACGTTCATTCCTGTTTTTGTCGAAAGTACCTCGATTCCATTACCGATTGTAATTAATGAAATTAATTATAAATCATCAGAAGATTGGGAATCGGGTGATTGGATTGAAATATATAATCCCAATGATTATCAATTAAATGTTGAAAATTGGATTTTTAAAGATGCTTCATCTGCTAATAATTATATTATGCCTTTGGGTACATCAATTCCTCCGCTAAATTACTTAATAATAGCTCGAGAAATGGGAGATTTTCAGATGCTACATCCCGATGTTCAAAATGTTGTTGGCCCTTTTGAATTCGGACTAGGAGAGGAAGATCAAGTACGAATTTTTAATGAGTTAAATCAACTTCAGGATTCAGTACAATATTCGTTTGAATCACCTTGGCCTGAAGCACCAAATGGAACAGGAGCTACATTGGAATTAATAGATCCTGCTTTCGATAATGAATTAGCTGAAAGTTGGAAAGCTACTTCAGAAAATGGAAGTCCTGGAAAATCTAACTTAATCGTTTCGATTGAGCAATCTACATACATGAATGATGTAGAAATTGCAATAATACCAAATCCAACAGCAGATCAAGTTATCGTTTCATCTTCTCAAGATTTAACGAATGGTGCATATAAGATTTATGACTCAAATGGATTATTTTTAATGGAAGGAGAACTTCTTAAAAATTCAACAATGATCGATCTTCAAGACCTTCACAGTGGAATCTATTTTCTTAAAATATTAGACGATAAAATACTTGATGTCGAACGAATTGTGAAATTATAAACCTTGATTTATCAAGCATCTTTTAGCTTAGAATTCTTTAGGTTAGCACAAGATTTTTCATAACTAATAAATACTTCCCTATTCCCCTCCAAAATGGGATTCTTTTTAAGATGCTTTATTTACTTGGGTAAATGTAGTTAGTAAAACAAAATTCGCTCATTTGAATTTTGGGCTTAAGCCCAAAAAGAAGTGTGATAAACCTAGTTCGGACTTAGGTTAATAATCTAGTATAAGTAATCTCAAAACAAACAAATAATTACTACGATAAATAAGCTAGAAACTTCGAGTAATGACATGGGTGTTTTACAACGTTATTACAATAAAAATCATCTGTGTACAAGGATGTTTAAGTAAAAATACAACCTTAAAAAACAGAAAAATATGCATCTATTATAAATACAATTTGTATAAATCTTTTTTCTAACTTTGCGAACGTTTGTTCGGAGTAATTTCTATGTAAACAAGGTGTTTCTTCGATGTTTTAATGACTAATAGAATAGAAAAATATGTATCGATCGCATACTTGCGGAGAATTGAGAATTTCTGATGTAGGATCATCAGTAACTTTGAGTGGTTGGGTTCAAGCAACACGTAATTTTGGAGGCTTAACCTTTGTTGATTTAAGAGACAGATATGGGATTACGCAATTGGTTTTTAACCAAGATGAGCAACCTGAATTGGCAGATCAAGCGAATCGACTAGGAAGGGAATTTGTGATTAATGCCGAAGGAGTAGTAAGGGAAAGAAGTAATAAAAATGCTAATCGACCAACTGGTGATGTGGAAATTGATGTACTGAGATTTTCAATTTTGAATGCGGCTAAAACACCTCCTTTTACTATTGAAGATGAAACTGATGGTGGAGATGATCTTCGAATGAAGTATAGATATATGGATATTCGAAGAAATCCTGTAAAAGAAAACTTAATCTTTAGATCTAATCTTTCTCTTCAAACTAGATTATACCTTAATCAACAAGGTTTCATAGAAGTTGAAACCCCTAATCTTATTAAATCTACACCAGAAGGTGCTCGGGATTTTGTAGTTCCTAGTCGAATGAATCCTGGTCAATTTTATGCTTTACCTCAATCTCCTCAGACATTCAAGCAAATCTTGATGGTAGGAGGAATGGATAAGTATTTCCAAATTGTAAAGTGTTTCCGAGACGAAGATTTACGTGCTGACCGACAACCGGAATTTACACAGATTGATTGCGAAATGTCTTTCGTTACTCAAGAAGATATCTTAAATACTTTTGAAGGCTTAACAAGACACCTTTTTAAACATACGATTAACTTAGAACTAGGTGATTTTCCTAGAATGTCATATGATGAAGCCTTGAAAAGATATGGAAGTGATAAACCAGATCTTCGTTTCGATATGGAATTTGTAGAATTGAATGAACAGGCAAAAGGAAAAGGATTTGTAGTATTTGATAATTCGGAATTAGTAGTAGGAATTACAGTAAAAGGGCAAGCTGATTCATACAGTAACAAGGACATTAAGAAGTTGACTGAGTGGATGCAAAGACCTCAGATTGGTGCAAAAGGATTGGTCTATATCAAGTATTTAGCGGATGGAGTAAAGAGTAGTATAGGGAAATTTTTCGACGATGATACCTTAAATAGCTGGAAAGAAGATTTAGGTGCAGAGACTGGAGATATTGTATTTATACTTTCAGGAGAAGAAGAAAAAACAAGAAAACAACTTAATGAGTTGAGGCTTGAGATGGGAAGAAAGCACGAGTTAATAAAAGAAGGAGATTTTAAGCCATTATGGGTTGTGGACTTTCCTTTATTGGAATGGGATGAAGATAGTAATAGATTTCATGCGATGCATCACCCGTTTACTGCTCCTAAGAAAGAAGATCAGGAACGAATGTTGAATGGAGATCATGAAACAATGAAGAGTTTACGTGCAGATGCTTACGATTTAGTTATTAATGGATCTGAGATAGGAGGAGGTTCGATAAGGATACATGATAGAGCCTTACAATCTAAAAACTTTGATTTATTAGGGTTTACAAAAGAAGAAGCAGAAGAACAATTTGGCTTTTTGATGGGAGCTTTTGAATATGGTGCACCACCACATGGAGGGATTGCGTTTGGATTTGATAGATTGTGTGCAGTGATGAATGGACAAGCGAGTATTCGAGATTTTATTGCATTCCCTAAAAACAATCAAGGAAAAGATGTAATGATAGATGCACCTTCAGCGATTGATGGAGAGCAATTGAATGAGTTGAATCTTGCTTTGGATATAAAAAATAAGGAAGAGTAAATAATGGCGAAACAACTATATAATGTAACTGTTTTAGTTGAACATTCTCGAGTTGATGAATGGAAGTCCTATATGACAAATGAGCATATTTTGGATGTTATGAATTCAGGCTGTTTCGAATCTTTTAAACTGAACAGGCTTAAGTTTGTTGATGAAAAAGAAGGCTTAAGTTTTGCTGTTCAATATATTGCAAGTAGCGAATCGAAGTTACAAGAATATATGGGTCAACATGCACCAGCATTACAAAAGGAACACTTAGAAAAGTTTGGCGAAAGTGCTTTAGCTTTTCGAACAATAATGGAAATTTTGCACGAAAGTAATTAAGAAAATATGGTAGATATAAAGTATACAGAAGAGCATGAAGCAGTAAAAGAAGCTGCAAGAGAATTTGCTAATAGAGAGTTGAAGCCTGGAGTTATTGATCGTGATTCCAAAATGGAATATCCTACTGAGCAAATAAAGGGGATGGGAGAAATGGGTTTTCTAGGAATGATGACTAGCGAGAAATATAGCGGTGGAGGAATGGATACTTTATCGTATGTAATTGCAATGGAAGAAATCAGTAAGATTGATAACTCGTGTTCTGTGATTATGTCTGTAAATAATTCATTAGTATGTTGGGGGCTTGAAACATTTGGGTCTGACGCCCAAAAGGAAAAGTATCTACCGAGATTAGCAACAGGAGAATGGATAGGAGCATTTTGCTTAAGTGAGCCAGAAGCAGGATCTGATGCAACTAGTCAACGAACGACGGCAGAAGATATGGGCGATCATTATTTGTTGAATGGAACAAAGAATTGGATTACAAATGGAGGTACATCTAGTCTACACTTAGTAATTGCTCAGACAGACAAAGAAAAAGGACACCGAGGAATTAATGCATTCATAGTTGAAGCAGACTGGGATGGAGTTACAGTAGGAGGAAAAGAGGATAAGTTAGGAATCCGTTCAAGTGATACGCACACATTAATGTATACAGATGTGAAGGTACCTAAAGAGAACCGAATAGGAGAAGATGGTTTTGGGTTTAAGTTTGCAATGAAAACTTTAGCAGGCGGAAGAATAGGAATAGCGGCACAAGCATTGGGTATTGCAGCTGGAGCTTATGAATTAGCTGTGGCTTATGCTAAGGAAAGAGAAGCTTTCGGAAAACCAATTGCTAAGCATCAAGCCATTGCTTTCAAATTAGCAGATATGGCAACTGATATAGAAGCTGCAAGATTACTAGTACATAAAGCAGCCATACTAAAAGATCAAGGAAAAGATTACTTGTCTGCAGCTAGTATGGCAAAATTATATGCATCTGAAATAGCTATGAAACATACTGTAGAAGCAGTTCAAGTTCATGGCGGGTATGGATTTGTAAAAGAATACCATGTTGAAAGATTGATGCGTGATGCTAAGATTACTCAGATCTATGAGGGTACTAGTGAAATTCAGAAAATGGTGATCTCTAGAAATATTCTAAAAGGTGAATTATATTAAGATAAATCCTTAATGTAAATTTTAAGTATTTTGTTTCTATCGATTGATGTTTTATAAAATTCTTGCTAAGAAAAGGGGCTT
>CAYOIL010000089.1:9012-13927 GCA_964403985.1 uncultured Saprospiraceae bacterium | reverse complement strand
CACTTACAAGTATAATTTCTGCTGGTTCATCAGCAATAGCCTGTTTAAAAGCTTCTACATGTTTATTCCCGTCGTGAACCGAATCCTCATCCACATTACATACGTATAGAATTGGCTTAGCAGTCAATAATTGCATTTCTGTATATATGTCTAGCTCATCATCTTCGATATTTAGGGAACGAGCAGGTTCTCCAGATTCAAGATGCGTATATATTTTTTTCCCTATTTCAACATTCCTTACAGCTTCTTTATCTCCACCTTTGGCCGCTTTTTTAAGTCTTTCCATTCTTTTTTCAACTGTTTCTAAGTCCTTAAGAATTAGCTCAGTATCGATAATTTCCTTGTCTCTAACAGGATCAACACTTCCATCAACATGAATAACATTGTCATTGTCAAAGCACCGAATTACATGAATTATAGCATCTACTTCGCGAATATTTGCCAAGAATTGATTTCCAAGACCTTCTCCTTTACTTGCACCTTTTATTAGACCTGCTATATCTACTATTTCAACCGTAGTTGGAATGACCTTTTGCGGATTTACTAATTCTTCGAGTTTGTCTAGTCGGTTATCAGGTACTGTTATAATACCTATATTCGGTTCTTTGGTTGCAAATGGGAAATTTGCAGCTAAAGCTTTCGCATTAGTTAATGCATTGAATAAAGTTGATTTTCCAACATTTGGTAAGCCTACGATTCCACTTTTAAGTGCCATATAATCTGAATTTTGCGCCGCAAAAATAGATTATTTTTTTAATACTTTGATAAGGTCCAAATTTAAATAACTTAATTTGTGTCATGAATTATTTAGCCCACATTTATCTTTCATTCGATGATGATGAAATTTTAATCGGAAATTTCATCGCTGATTTTATAAGAAATAAAGAAGTTTCTTTGCTTTCGAAGCAACAACAAAATGGGGTTTTATTACATCGACATATCGATGCTTACACGGACATACATCCCTTAGTTAGACAAGTTACAAAGATTTTTAGACCAACTCATAGTAAATATTCTCCCGTTGTTTCAGATATCGTTTTTGATTATATCTTAGCTAAGAATTGGAAGGCTTTTCACAATGATAAACTATCTGAATTTAAACAAGCTTCGTATAACAGATTACAATCAAATTTAGATGGATTACCACCAAAAGCAAATCTTAAAGTATCAGCAATGAGTAATGGTGATTTTATTAATTCGTATGAATCTTTGGAGGGATTGTCATATGTTTTTAAAAGAATGGATGAACGCACAAAATTTCCTTCCGATTTTCAATCTGCAATTGAAGTAGTTGAAAAAAATGAAGATTCTATTACTTCCTTGTTTCTTGAGTTTTTTCCGGAATTAATCACACAGTCCAAGCTTTTTATCGAAGGCTTTTCTACTAAATAATATAATAGGTTTTGGGCTTTAAGCCCAAAATTAATAGAGAAATGAATGTAATAAATAAAAATAGCCATATTCTCAATTAAGGAATATGGCTACAATTCTATTAAATTTTATTGTGTTACTTTTCAAAGTTCATTCCTACTCGGAATCCACATCTTACAGCTGCCATATTTAAAGCAGTATGTGAGTTATTAAAACTTATATCTCTATTTTGACTGTTTAAAGAAACACCCACACCTATGAATGAGTCTACTATTAATTTGTCTATTGCAATTTGATATCCAAGATCTATCATTCCTGAAACAAACACATTAGTGCTATTTAAAGTAGGTGTATCAAATAAAAGATTATTTTCCATACTTGAAGAAGTACCTATAGAACCTACAGGAGCTAAATAAATTCCACTTAATGGATTCTTTCCTGTATCCGTCATTTTTAATGAAGAAGGTCTATAAAACATTTTATATCTTGAAGTAATATTAAATTGTTGAAGAGCCATAGGAGCGTCAGAAAACTTTGAAGTTAATCTAAGGGCTATTTCAGTTTCAATAGATCGGTTATAGGCTATGCTTTGTTCATAACTAAACTTATAATTATCTCCAAGAATAGCTGCAATTGGTTGAGTTTTAATAGCAAATCTGTTTTTAGAATCATACAAGTCTTCTACTGAAATATTAGTAACTTTTTCAACTAAAATAGAAGTTGCTACATCTTGAAATTCAAATTTATATGAATCCATAAGGAATTTATCAAGGACAATTACAGCATCTTTTTCATTTGATTTGTAAGGTCTAAATTCAATATTCTCTTTTCCAATTTTAGTAATTTTCACTTCTAATTTTTCCCCTGATTTCAAGGTTATAATGTCTTGTCCGAAAGTGTTACTAAGGGTAATTGTTATAAGTGCTAAAATAAATAATACATTTTTCATAATTCAATTTTTTTGTTTTGTAATTCAATCTATTTGTTGTGATTGATGATACAAATATGTGAATGAATAATGCTTGATAATTAGCTAAAAATGACAAATACACATATGTAATTATACAATATGTAAAGTGATGTGCAAGGAACTCAATTAAAATGGGCCTTTGGACACTACACAGGCTGCTTTTATTGAAAATAATACGAATTAAAAGGAATAAACTAATCCTACACCATTTGTAGTAGGACCTATGTACAGACTATTTGATTCTAAACTTTTATTATAATTAAGTATAGCCTTCTTTTTAAAAAAGTTAGAGCTTTGAGAAAATATTAAAGAGAAAGCTGCCGTACCAGCAACTCCTAATAACATATTAGTTGCTGAATTTAATGAATTTGAATTAACTAAAAGTATTAAAAAGGCAAATTCTGTAGAGGCTGATGCTAGACTTAATCTGTAAAAAAGTATAGATTTTTTATAATACATATTAGATGCAGGATTGTCAAGCATTAAGTTTTTGAATGTTTTATTCGAAATTCGTACATCATCTTGATAATATTCAATAACGAAAAATCCAGGAAACATAGTGACTTCTTGCGCACTGCTACTTTTTATAACAATACTAAAAACTATTAAAATGAATATTCTCAATAAATTCATAATAATGTATTTATAAAATGATAAGCTAGATTTTAATAATAATTATCCTTCGAAGTGGAAAGAAAGTGTAAATGTTCTACTTAGTAAACTATCAATAACTCTTGATTCGTTTAATGTGTTATTAAATCGAAGAACATTACCTATACCTTGTGACATTTTAATTTCAGGACTTAGAATGAAATACGGGAAAAAGAATTGCATTCCAGCTCCTACTTCAAGTGAGAAGTCATGAGGAGTTACTGTTACAAAGTCATCAGCACCTCTACTTCTACTAAAGCCATTAACGTCATAAGAATACTTTATTCCTCCTACGACAAAAGCTCTCATATCTCTGTAAGGTTCAGATTTATATCTTATAAGAAATGGAATGTCGGCATATACAAATTCTATACGTTCTGTATTATAGGGTTTTGCTTCTCCTGGATTGAAATATTGTAGTGATCTTTCGGATAATGAAAATCCTGCGAGTACTCTAAAGTCAAAATACTGTCCTAACTTTAAGTTAAAGATTCCTTGGAATGTTAGACCAGGTCTAGCGATAGGGCTATTTATTGAAATAGAATCATTTAAAATAAAGTTACTACTATGATTTACAATAAAACTAGAATTATTTATTCCTAGTGCTATTCCATAATAGATAGGTTTATTTTTGAAACCATTGAAATTATAGGATTTATTAAGGCCAGCTTGCCCAATAGCAAAATATCCACATAAAAGAAGTACTAGAACTATTTGATACCTGTGTAGACTGCGCATATTCCCATGCTTAAACTTTCCCATTTATTATTCTTTAAACCTATATTATCCATGTGTTTAATAAACTTTTCATAGTCGGGAAAAGCTTGAACACTTTCATATAAATATTTATATGCTTTTGGATCTTTGGAGGTTAAACGTCCGATTGTTGGTAAAATGTATTTAAAATACAAATTAAATCCAATTTTAAAAGGAATAAAGGTAGGTTTTGTAAATTCAAGAATAACCATTTTCCCTCCTTTTTTTGTAACGCGTCTCATTTCAGCTAGACCTTTTTCTAGATTTTGAAAGTTTCTAACTCCAAAAGCTACAATAGAGGCATCAAATGTTTCGTCTTCAAAAGGTAGATTTTCACTATCTCCATTAATAAGAGTGATTTTATCACTTAATTCTTTTTTATCAAGTTTTTTTCTACCAATGTTTAGCATTTCATCACTAATGTCGACTCCAGTAATTGTATCCACATTTAGTAATTTATCGGCTGTTATAGCTAAGTCTCCAGTACCAGTTGCTACGTCCAGGATGTTTTTTGGATTATCACTTTCCAATTTTAGAATTGCCTTCTTTCTCCATTTTTTATCTATTCCTAGGGATAAAACGCGATTTAGAAAATCATAGAAAGGAGCAATTTTATTGAACATCGTTTCTACTTGAGTTCTTTTTTCATCTTCCTGACTATACGGCTTTACTTGTTCACTCACTTATTAAATAATTTCGTACAAAGTTATGATTGAATTATCATATAAAGCTAATTTATATGAATACTTTTGAATAGTATGTGTTTTGGGCTTTAAGCCCAAAAAAACAACATAATATTTACTAACATAAAGAGTGTTTTTAAGATAATGTTCATATTCTTTATCGATGAATATTAACAAAGCTATAATTTAGGGATCAATATGCTTGTTCAAGTGGCTGATTACTAGTGTGTTATGAGTGGTTTAAATATCTCTAAATTCAGTTGTAAAAAAATGTTTAAAATTATATATGAAAAGCTCTAATTTGATTACATTTGCACCTTTTGAATAAATCACATTTTAATTAGCATAAATGGCTGAAAATCAAAGAATAATATCAATTGATATAGAAGATGAAATGAAGTCGGCATACATAGATTATTCTATGTCCGTAATTGTTTCAAGAGCGTTGCCAGACGTAAGAGATGGTCTTAAGCCGGTTCATAGA
>CAYOIL010000089.1:0-9002 GCA_964403985.1 uncultured Saprospiraceae bacterium | reverse complement strand
AAGTCTGCAAGAATAGTAGGAGAGGTATTAGGTAAGTATCACCCGCATGGTGATTCTTCTGTATATGATACAATGGTTCGGATGGCCCAAGATTGGTCATTGCGATATCCTTTAGTAGATGGTCAAGGAAACTTTGGGTCGATGGATGGTGATAGTCCAGCTGCTATGAGATATACAGAGGCAAAGCTTGAAAAGATATCTGATGACATATTATCTGATTATAAAAAAGAGACAGTTGATTTTCAACTAAATTTTGATGATACCTTAGAAGAACCGTCTGTTTTACCAACTAAAATACCGAATCTTCTTGTAAATGGAGCCTCTGGAATTGCTGTAGGTATGGCAACTAATATGCTTCCTCACAATTTAACTGAGGTTGTAAATGGTGCAATTCGATATGTAAAAAATAACGATATCACTATTGAGGAATTAATGGAGGATATTAAAGCTCCTGATTTTCCTACAGGAGGAATAATATATGGTACATCAGGAGTAAAAGAAGCTTTTGAAACAGGAAGAGGAAAAGTTGTACTAAGAGGAAAAGCAAGAATTGAAACAACTGCTAATGGACGCGAAAAGATAATTATTGATGAAATTCCTTATCAGGTAAATAAAGCGAATTTAATAATTAAAATCGCAGATCTAGTTAATGGTGAGAAGATTGACGGAATTAGCAATGTAAATGATGAGAGTGATAGGAGAGGGCTTCGAATCGTAGTTGATGTGAAGAAAGATGCTATGGCAAACGTAGTACTTAGTAAACTTTATAAGTATACTCCTTTACAAACATCATACGGTGTTAATAATGTATGCCTAGTAAATGGAAGACCAAGAACATTAAATTTAAAAGAATTAATTGCTGAATTTATTAAATTCAGAATTGAGGTTGTAGTTCGTAGAACACAATTTGAATTAAAGAAAGCTGAAGAAAGAGCACATATTCTAGAAGGTTTAATAAAAGCTATAGATAATATTGATCGAGTTATTAAATTAATTCGAAGTAGTAAAACTGTAGAAGAAGCTAGAACTTCATTGATGTCCGAACTTGACTTGTCGGAAATTCAAGCTAGAGCAATATTGGAAATGAGACTTTCCAAGCTTGTTAGTCTTGAAATGGATAAAATCAAAGCGGAATATGATGAGTTAATGCTTACAATAGAAAACTTAAAGGCAATATTAGCCAGTGAAGAAAAGCAGAAAGAGATTGTAATTGAGGAGTTAGAAGAAGTTAAGGAAAAGTATGGAGATGAGAGAAGAACAGATATAAGTTACGCTGATGGGGAAATTTCTGTTGAGGATATGATTCCAAACGATGAAGTAGTAATAACAATTTCTTCTTTAGGATATATAAAAAGAACATTAAGTTCAGAATATAGAACACAGAATAGAGGAGGAAGAGGAGCACGAGGAGCAAAGACTAGGAATACTGATTTTATAGAACATTTATTTGTTGCTAATAATCATAATTACTTATTATTATTTACAGAACAAGGAAGATGTTTCTGGATAAGAGTTTATGAAATTCCAGAAGCTACTAAAGGCTCTACGGGTAGAGTTATTCAGAATTTAATTAACATTCCAAAAGATGATAAGGTAAAAGCTTATATTAAAATTCAAGATTTAAAAGATCAGGAATTTTTAGATAACAACTTCTTATTATTTGTTACTAAAAAAGGAGTAATTAAAAAGACTCTTGTAGAAGCATATTCAAGACCAAGAACAAATGGAATTAATGCAATAACTATTAGAGAAGGAGATGTACTTCTAGAAGTTCTACTTTCGAATGGTACAAATGATGTAATCTTAGGATCTAAGAAAGGAAAGGCGATTCGATTTAATGAATCGAAAGTAAGAAGCATGGGAAGAAATGCCGCTGGTGTAAGAGGAATAAACTTAGGAGACGATAATGAAGTAATAGGAATGCTAAGTATTAATCCAGACAATAGTCCAAATGTATTTGTGATTTCAGAAAATGGATATGGAAAACGTTCGGATCTAGATGATTACAGAACAACTGGAAGAGGAGGAAAAGGTGTTAAAACTTTGAATATTACAGAAAAAACTGGGAACTTAGTAGGAATTAAAAAAGTTACTGATGATGATGAAATGATTATCACGAACAAATCAGGAATTCTAATTAGAGTTTCAATGAGTGATTTTAGAGTAATGGGAAGAGCAACTCAAGGTGTGCGAGTAATAAAAGTAGGTAAAGGAGATGCTATTAGTGATGTTGCTGTGATTAAAAAATCAGAGGAAGCTAGCGACGAAGAAGAGTAAGATTTAACGTTTTGTAAACGTTTTAATTAATTTTGAATCGTCAAATTGATATATTATTAAGGGTTTTACCCACTTAATTGATTAAATAAAATTTTTAGTTTATATGAAAAAATCATTTTTATTATTTGTTGCTTTATTTGTATTTGCTGGCTTTGGGCAAGCACAAGAAGGCATGAAAGCAGTTAAAAAAGCAGCAAGATCTCTTGTTACTTATAATTTAGATAATGCTAAGAACAAAGAGAAATTAACCGAAGCAGTTACACTTATTGATAAAGCGTTTGAGTCTGATGAAGTTGCTTCAATGGCAAAGGCTTATCAAGTAAAAGCAGACATTTATTCTACTTCTGCAAGCAGTATTGTAAATGAATCAATTATATCTTCTTCAGAAGCTGTAAAGGATAAAGATTTATCAGTAGGTGTAAAGGCTGTTGCAGCTTATGCAAAAGCATACGAATTAGCTGAAAAGAAATTCGAAAAGAAAGATGCCATTACTGGAATGAAAAGCTTGCAGAATATCATTGAAAATGTAGCAATAGTTTCATATCAGAATAAAAATTGGAAAACTGCTTATGATGCTTTCCAAGCTACTATTTCATTAAGCAATTTTTTAACTGATGCTGGTGAAGAGTCTATTGTGACTCCTGAAAAAATAAAGGATTTAATGATAAATTCAGTTTCAGTAGGAGCTCAAGAAAATTCTGGTATTGAAATGGGCCCAATTATTGAGAAATCAATCAAAATGGATATTCAAGATCCTAGTTTATATCAGATAGCTTATTCTACTTTTGCCGATACTGATAAAGAAAAGGCATTAATGTATTTAAATAAAGGAGTTGAATTGTTTCCAGACGATTCAGGACTTTTATTTGCTCAAATCAACTACTACATCGGCGAAGGGAAATTAGAAGCTTTAATTGACAAATTAAAAGCTGCTATTGCTAAAGAACCAGATAATGCATCGGTTTCAGCAACCTTAGGTAACGTTTATGATCAGTTATATAGTAAAACAGCTGATGAAGGTGACGAAGCGAAAGCTGAAGAATATTTTAATGGTGCTTTAGATTATTATACTCAAGCAACTGAAAAAGATCCAAATTCTTTTAGTTCATTTTATGGGATTGGTGCTTTATATTTTAATAAAGCAGCAAAATATGGTAAGCAACTAAATGAGTTAGGTAGCGATTATTCAGCTGAAGGAATTAAAAAATATGATGGTATTAAAGCCAAAATGAGTGAATTATATGATCAGTCTTTGCCTTTCTTAGAGAAGGCAGAAGCTATAAATCCAAAAGATGGATTGGTTCTACAAGCATTAAGAGAATATTATGCTAGAACAGGTAATTTAGATAAATCAAATGAATATAAAGCTAGAATTGATGCTCTTGAGGGAGGAGAATAAGCTTTTAAATAACTAAAAAAAATGACCGCTTTTTTCAAAGCGGTCATTTTTTTTGCCCTAGATCAAGTAACGTTTTAGTTTCTTTTAAAATAACTTTAACTAATGCGTAACTTTTTTTTAATTTATACAGTTATATATGCAACCCTTAATATTTTACTTTTGTCTTTAAAGTGAAACCAATAACAATAAAATTATGAAAAAGCTGGCATTTAAATTTCTTGTATATTCTTTTGTTGTTTTAAGTGTAACCAGTTTTGTATTTTTAAATATAGATAATCCCGACTTTACATTATTCAATGTTTCTACCGATATAAATAAATTCGATGTTCCATCTTCAACTTTGCCGGATGTTGAAGCAGTAAAAAATACAATACTTATTTTTAAAGAAATGTGGAACCTTTAAGAGCTTTTATAGCCATTCAAAAAGTCAGTAATAGACATTTTTCTTTTTCCTTGTAATTGAACTTTTAGTGGATTTATATATCCGCCTTTAGCATAAATTCGTAATTCTTTTTTCAAGAATTCGAATTTTCCATCTTCCTTATCATGATTTTCTTTTACGATTTTAGCTTCTATAATATTAAATTGCAGATTATCTAAGCTTGTCCATGCTGTAGGATATGGACTTAAACCTCTGATAAAATTATATACTGAATCTATATTTTTAGACCAATCAATTTCGCAAGTATTGTGAAATATTTTTGGAGCTTTAGTGACCAACGAATCATCTTGTTGTATTAAGTTAATTTCATTTTTGCTAATGGACTTAACCGTTTCTAAAATAACTTCAGCGCCTAAGAATCTAAGTTTTTCATATACTTCACCAGCGGTTTCATCTGGACCTATTGGTAATTTCTCTTGAAACATAAAGTCCCCGGTATCTATAGCGTGTTTAAGTTTAAAACTAGTTACACCTGTTTCTGTTTCTCCATTTATAACAGCCCAATTTATAGGAGCGGCTCCCCTGTAGTTAGGTAGCAATGATCCATGAAGATTATAGGTTCCGAATTCTGGCATATCCCATACAATCATAGGTAGCATTCTAAAAGCCACAACAATTTGTAAATTAGCTTTAAATGCTTTTAATTCTTGAATAAAATCTGGAGCTTTTAAATTTTTTGGCTGAAGAACAGGAATTTGATGTTCTTCTGCATATTTCTTAACTGCTGTTTTTAATACTTTCTTACCACCCCTTCCTCCTAATTTATCAGTAGCAGTAATTACAGCTACGACATTAAATCCATTTACTCTTAGTAAATCTAATGATGGAACTGCGAAATCAGGCGATCCCATAAATATTATCCTTAAATCTTTCATTAAAACATTTTTTTTGGACGTAGCTTTATGTCCTCTTTTTGTTGAATATTCTTATCTAAAAATACTATTCCCATAAAGTATATGTCTACTGAAGTAGTGCAAGATTTATCATTTTTAATTGCAGTCCAAGCTTCAAACATGCCTTTTGACCAATAAATATCATCAAACACAAGAATTGCTTTTTCAGAACATCTTTCTTTAATTATATTGAAATATTCAATAGTTGCATCTTTTCGATGATTCCCATCTATAAATGCAAAATCAATGGGTTTGGTTTCTTCTAATTGCCTTTTTAATGTTGTATTTCTATTCTAAAATTTGGTCAAATCAATTTAATAAGTTCTTTTGATAATTAATTAAATCAATAAATGCGGGGTTTCCTTCAAGTGAAGTTACTGTCCCTTTTGTTGATTTGGCCATGTAAAAAGAGCTTAAACCTAAACTAGCACCTAATTCTAAACACGTTTTAGCATTTGTATATTGAACAAGTCTTGAAATAACTTGAAGTTGATATGGCTTACTTAATTGCTGTTTAGCGACTGCAGAAATCTTTTTTGTGCTTGAATTCGAATAGGATGATCCTGCGCCCATATCGAGAATGGAAATCAAATTGTTATTTGATAATAATGCCTTTCTTATATTTTCTAATTCTATAAAATGATAATAATCCACTTCCTTATCTAGAATGTAAGAACACAATTCTCTAACATAGTCATCTTTTATACTTTTTACAGTTTTAATTGATTTAAGAAACCTAAAGAAGTAGATGATTTTATTCAAACTTAATAATATGTTGTATGTTTATATTAAAATAAAATTCGCACCAAGCTAATAATTCAAATATGAACTTTTTATTTAGGACTTCAGTACTTTTATTTTTAACATTTATAATTTTTTCACAAGTATTAGGTCAAGTTAATTTCACAAAAGTCGATAATTTTATTGATGTTGGAAATAATTCATTCATTTCCATGGCAAGTGCTGACATGAATAATGATAATGTAGATGATATTATTAATTTTCAAGGTGGAACAAGATTATATGTACATTTAAATAATAGATTGGGGCGTGATTGGTATTCTATTGAAGGACCTTTATTAAATGCGAATGTATGGGGAACAGTTATTGTAGATCTTAATAATGATGGATATAAAGAAATAGTCTGTGGTACTGTTTATGCGGAAATTCAAATATTCACATTTAATCACGATAATTTTTCTTTTGATTTATACCAAGAATTACCATCAGATATATTCGTCCAAAATATAAATGCTGTAGATATCAATGTTGATGGATATGCTGATTTATTCTTTTGTAATGACCTAGGAGAAAATCATTTTTATATAAATAATAAAGGAGTTCTTGAATTTAATGAAATAATTGATTTTAGTACGGAACCTGAAGATTTAGCTGCAGGGAATTATGCTTCTCAATTTATTGACTTTGACATGGATGGTGATGAAGATTTATATATCACTAAATGTTCTGCATTTGCTGATGATGCTGCGGATCCTAGACGTGTAAATCAATTATATATTAATGATGGGGCTGGAAATTTTACGGAGAATGGTGAAGCATTTAAAATAAATACTGGAGCACAAAGCTGGGCAAGTGATTTTGGAGATTTGGATCTTGATGGAGACTTAGATCTTATTGTGGTGAATCATTATGAAGATTTACAATTGTTTGAAAATATAAATAATGAGGAGTTTATTGAAGTTCAAGAAAATAGTGGATTAAAACTTGAAGATTTTTTCTTTCAAGTTACCCTTCAGGATGTGGATAATGATGGTTTAGAAGATGTAATTTTAACAGAAAAAACTGTTGAAATATATTTAAATAAAGGTGATTTTATATTTGAGAAAATTGAAGATTTAGAAAATTTCCCAACTGTTTCTTCGGCATTCTCTTTAGGAGATTATAATCATGATGGAGCAATAGATATATTTGCTAAACAAGGTGGTTTTCAATCTCAAATTGATCCTTCATTCATCTTAACACAAAATACTAATGAAAATAACTGGATTAATTTTCATTTGGAAGGAGTGTTAGATACTAAAGATGCTCTTGGTGCTAGAATGGAATTGTATTCTGACGGTAATATTCAACATCGTATAAAACGATATGGAAGATCATATGGAGTTCAATTCTCAAATCAATTACATTTCGGATTAGGTGAATCTACATCAGTAGATTCTGTTATAATATATTGGTTAAATGGCACTGTTGAAACTATGTATGAGCCTACAATTAATACGTCTCATTTTATCAAGCAAAATTCATGTAATAAAGAAATCGAAGTTTATGATGTAATCCAAGATTCAAAATGTGTAGGTCAAGAATTAAGTTTACTTCATAATTCTGATGCTTTTCAAAAATGGAATACAGGCCAAAGTTCATTCGAATTTTTGACAGGTGAAGAAGGCGAATATTATTCTTTGTATGGAATGGATGAATGTACTTTACATAGTTGGAAGTCATATGTTGAGTTTCAAGAAATAGTTACAATTCAAGAAGAACGATTTATGCTTGATACACTTGGGTTTTTGCCTTGTGAAGGTGAAGAGCTATATTTAGAAGTTCCAGACGAAAATGCATTATGGAATGATAATATCGTAAGTGCTAACTATCTATCAATTACAAACGATCCAGTTACTTTAAACTATTTCGATAATTGTATTAATTACGATGTAACTCTTAATCGAGAAAATATATCATATGACTTTGATATACCTGAAGACATATATGAATATGTTTCAGGCTCTGATGTTTTTATTGATGTAAAAAACACATCTGCTGAATGGTTTTATGATATAAATGAATCTGCATTCCATGTGGGTGATAATTATACTTTTGAGAATGTAACAGAAGATCAAGAAATAAGTATTTTAAATACATTAGATTATACATATGAATCTTCTGTAGGTCTCAATAACTTTGATAATGCAAACTTAGCACCTTCCAATATTAATTATAGTACATTTTTTACAGTTAAAAAGTCAATAATATTATCTACTGTTCGAGTAAAAACTAATGTTCCAGGATTAAGAAAATTTGAAATTTCAGATGCAAATGGAGTTGTTTTATTTACTAAAGAAGCAGATTTAATAGACGGAGAGAATTTAATTGATTGGTCAATAGAATTAAGTGAAGGTAGTTATTCTATGGGATCAAATGAGGAACAAAATATAACTAGTTTTAATTCAATCGGTCCTTTTCTATTTAAAGAACAAGATGGAACAAATAGTTATCCATTTTCAGATGAGTTGGGTTCATTTACATTAGATGCAGGGACGTCATCAATTTTTTATTTTTATTATGATTGGAATATACAAGGTATAGGAAGCAAAGAATGTGTTGATGGATATTATGAAACGCAATTAAAGTCAGTAGTTACAATAAAAGAAAGTGAATTTTTAGATGTAAAATATAACAGTTTAGTTTCGGATATATTGGATGTAAATGTAGAAGGGAATCATACTTTTCATCTTTTTGATTCCCGAGGGATCTTGATTGCGAGAAAGGAGTTTCAAGACAAGACGTTGTTTGAGATGAGTGACTATAATTCTGGGGTATATTATATGGTTATCGAGAAAGGGGTATATAAGGTAATTAAGCAATAACTATTGATTATTCAATAGTATTGATTTTACAGTAGAATATTTCCTTCTGGAAATAGGAATCGATAAACTATTATCATTTAATATAAATTGTTTGCAGTTCTTATTAAAAGTAAAATAATTCGAGTTTATTAAATATTTATGACGACATCGAATAAATCCTTTCGCTTTTAATTCAATGTTGTTTCTCTGTTAAATTGCACAGATAATGGGCAAATGGTTTTCAATTGGGCATTCATTTTCTTTATTTTCTAAACAGAAGAGATAAATGCTTGTAAAAACGTTACCACTTACTAATTTAGAGTATATACCCTTTGGGTTTAACCCCAAATAAAAAATGAGGCTGTCTCACTACGAGATGGCCTCTTTTGATTTGGTCTGAGTTTCAC
>CAYOIL010000088.1:10606-13934 GCA_964403985.1 uncultured Saprospiraceae bacterium | reverse complement strand
ACCTTGGTCCTGCGAACCTGCATAAATATATTCTTCATCACCGGGCTCAGTTCTAACACTATAGTATTGAGAAACATTTAAACCTGTTAATGAGAAGTTTTCAGGTTGTTCCGTAAATTCATACATTTTACTTATTCCACCATGATTACTTATGAGCATAAAATATTCATCAGTATCACTATCAACGTAATCGCTAAACCACATCATATCAGCATGTAACTTATTCTTTACATCACCATAATATTCAGCCCAGCCATTTATCATTTCCCAATTTTGACCTCCGTCATAACTTTTATAACATTCAATATCCCCATACATTAGATAATTGGGATCTTTACTGCTCACGAATATTCCAACTCCCCAAGGACTAGAAGGTAAAACGCCTTGATTAGTCCATGAAGCTCCTTCGTCTATTGTTTTGTAAGTAACTATTCCATCATTATTACTTAAAAGATAAAGAATGGAATTACCGTTTTGATCTGAAGAGCCAACTAATTTAGCAGCCCATCCTCCATTACTAACTGGTGAAAAGGCTTCAATTAAGATTAGCTCAGATTTGTCTTCATTGTATTTATAAAGTCTAGAAGTTTGTCCTAAATTTTCCAGGATATAAAGTTTATCTACACCTTTTAAATGTGCCATTGAGATATCGTGTGTATTATTAGTAAGGAAGGAAAATTTCTTAGTATAAGTGGTTCCCAAGTCTTCAGAAACATATACATTGATTTTATTATCCCCAACTGCTCTAGCTAAAACAAAAATCCTTTGAGTTCCATCAAGAGTCATATGAGCATCTTTTATTGTTGAAAACTCTACATTAGAGGCAGTCCAAGTAAGACCATCATCGTCACTATAGTGAGGGATTCTATTGATTTGTGCAATTAATCTTCTAGAATCATCTTCTTTGTAGACTACTTCAAGGTATCGTACATTGAATCTAGCTTTTTGGTTAACAACTTCCCAAGAAAGACCATCTAATCCACCTTTCCAAATTTGTCCACCTGCACTAACTAAAAATATTTCGTCGGTTTTGTCATCATAAGCTGTTTTAAATACGCTTCCTGATTGGTTTTTACTTCCTTTTTCTTGCCATTCACCTTCTATTAATCCATCAGCTATTATTTCCATGGGAGTTCGAGTGGATATGGAAGTGTTCCTTTCTAAAAATCTATCATAAGCATTAGATCTTTCGATATCTTCTGCAGTTACTCCATCTGGCGTGCGAAAAAGTTTCTTTTTCCATTCCTTTTTTGAAGCCGCAAATTCAGGACTTTCCATATCATCTTTTACAACTGTATTTTCATCAGTTGGTAAAGGGAAGATAGTTTTAGTTTCATCGTTACATGAAATTAAGAGAATTATGCTTAAAACAAAAAGAATAGATTTTTTCATAACATTTTGAATTTTAAGTAAATATACTTTTTACATTTATTGTTTGTGATAATGATCGTCCAATTCTTTTGGAGAAGGACTGCCAAGTTGCCCTGTTGACTTGGCTACGACCATTGAAACCGTCGCATCACCAGTTACATTTACCATAGTTCGACACATATCAAGCGGTCTATCTACAGCTAATATCATTGCTATACCAGTTCCTAATAATTCAGAAGGGAAATTAATTGATTCGAGCACGATAATTAACATTATGACTCCAGCACCTGGGACTGCAGCAGAACCTATTGACGCTAATAGGGCTGTTGCAAGAATAGTAACTGTCATACCCATAGTGAGTTCAACACCAAGAGCTTGACAAATAAAAACGGCCGCAACAGCTTGGTAAAGTGAGGTTCCATCCATGTTTATAGTCGCTCCTACAGGAAGAACAAAACTACTTACTTCTTCATCGACCCCAAGATGCTCTTCTACTCTTTCCATTGTTACAGGCAGAGTTGCAGCACTAGAACTCGTACTAAATGCAACTAATTGAGCCGGAGCAATTCCTTTCAAGAAAAAAGCAGGACTTTTTTTTGTGTAAACACTTACGATAAGAATATAAACAAATATCATTAAGAAAAGACCAATTATTACAGTTAGAGCATACCATAATAAGGCTATAAGAAGATCAGGTCGTGCAGTTTCAGCCACTAATTTTGCCATTAATGCAAAAACACCAATTGGAGCAAATAACATGATAAGATCTACCATTTTCATAATGACATCATTTAATGCATCAAATATTTCTTTTAAAGGTTTTACCTTTTTCTTATCTATTAATATCATACATATTCCAAGAAGAATTACAAAGAATATTACTTGTAACATCAATCCATTAGAAGACATTGCATGAAAGATGTTATCTGGCACAATATCTACAAGTGGTTGTAATGGTCCTACTTCATTCTGAGCTTTTGCATTGGCAATCTTACCTTGTGCTTTTTCACTATTTTCGGCAAGTAATTCAGTCAATGTTTCTTGACTAATTCGATCTCCAGGTTTAATAATATGGACAAGGGAAAGACCAATAGAAATTGCAATTAAAGTTGTAAGGATATATATGATAATAGTACGAATTCCCATTTTAGAGAATTTGCTAATATCTTCTAAGTCACTTACTCCTTTGACTAATGAAACAATAATTAAAGGAATAGCAATCATTTTTAAAAGTCTTATAAAAATGGTTCCAAATGGGCCAATCCAGTCTTTTACGAATTGCGCATTTCCAGTACTTGTAAATAGATATCCTACAAGGAAACCTAGTACCATTCCTATTAAAATCTTCCAGTGTAAAGCTATTTTTTTCATAACAATTAAAAAATTTGGGGTTTAACCCCAAAAATATGATGAGGCAGTTCCGTTTTTTAAATCAAAGATTAATTAAAATTGATTTTGATTTTTCGTTTTTAAGGTGTTTCATTAGTTCGGCTGCTGCTTCAAAAGTTTCGGACTCAGCATCTTTTAATTTTTCAGAACTAAAGTGTTTCTTTACGAAATTGGTTGTAAATTTTCCACTTTTAAATGCTTCGTGATTCAGTACAAAAGTTCCAAAATCTAAAGTGGTTTTAATTCCTTCTATATGATAATCGGTAATTGCTTTTTTTAATCCCTCAATTGCAGAATCTCTATCTTTTCCATAAAATATTAATTTAGCGATCATTGGGTCATAATAAATAGGGATAGTTTCTCCCTCAATATAAGCATCATCTAGACGAACACCTTCGCCAGAAGGGGTTTTGTAGGTTTTTAATTTTCCTATGTCGGGAAGGAAGTCATTCAAAGGATCTTCAGCATACACACGTAATTCAATAGCATGACCATTCATTACTATATCTTCTTGAGAGAATGTAGTATTCAAAGAAGGCATCAAAAAGTTGTAGAAGAAGCTCCTAGT
>CAYOIL010000088.1:0-10596 GCA_964403985.1 uncultured Saprospiraceae bacterium | reverse complement strand
TGCTAAGGCTTTGATTTCAGCAACAAGGATTTGTTGTTCTACTAAGTCAATTCCTGTAATAAGCTCACTTACTGGATGTTCGACTTGTAATCTTGTATTCATTTCTAAGAAATAAAATTCATTTTTATCATTTAGAAGAAATTCTACTGTTCCTGCTCCACTATAGTTGCATGATTGAGCAACTCGAACAGCAGCTTCACCCATTCTAGCTCGTAACTCGGGTGTTAAAACGGCACTAGGAGCTTCTTCTACAACTTTTTGATGCCTTCTTTGAATACTACATTCTCTTTCAAATAAGTGTACACAGTTGCCATGATTGTCTGCAAGTACTTGAATTTCAATGTGTCTGGGATTTGTGACAAATTTTTCAATAAACACAGCTCCATCTCCGAATGCTGAAATAGCTTCACTTACCGCCATTTGCATTTGAGATTCTATATCTTCTTCATTTTCAACAAGTCGCATCCCTTTACCTCCACCGCCAGCTGAAGCTTTAATAAGGATAGGGAAACCTATTTCTTTTGCAATTGAAATTGCTTCTTTAACATCTTTAATGGCTTCGTCAGTTCCAGGAACCATAGGAATATCATAGCTTTTAACCGCTTCTTTAGCGGCTAATTTAGAACCCATAGTTACAATTGCATTTTAAGGCGGGCCAATAAATGTAAGTCCTGCTTTGGCAATTGCAATAGCAAATTCAGCATTTTCACTTAGAAATCCATATCCTGGATGAATCATGCTAACTTGATTATCAATACAAACTTTAATAATATTGGAAATGTCAAGATAGGAGTCTTTTGCTGCCGCCCCTCCTAAATGATAGGCTTCATCAGCTAACCTTACATGTTTTGCATGGATATCAGCATCTGAATAGACTGCAACTGCTATGTAACCCATATCTTTTACACTGCGAATTATTCTACAGGCAATTTCTCCTCGATTGGCAATTAGTATTTTCTTCATCTATTTAATTAGTAATTGGTCTTTTGCTTTTTCTAAATCTAAAATATCTCCTTTGATATGTGAAAGTTTATTTTCTAAATCGCGGGTAAGTCTTGTAACTTTATCTTTAGTTAACTCAACATTTCCCAATGCATTTTTTATTTTCTGTTGAATTACCCAGTCACTGATTAAGTTATCGAAAAATATATCAATAAAAGAATTGAATGTCCCTATATTAATTTCAAATTCTTGGTTTCTTACCCCAATGTCATAAAGTTCGTTTTGAAATCTATTTAATTGACGTTGAGCTTGTTGAGCAGCTTTTTGAGCATTGTCGATTGAACCTCTTTTATAATAAGATGAATGTCTTGAATTGCTTGAAGCCATATCCCAACTTCCCCAGTCTTTTGCCTTCTTTAGATAGGTGACTAACTTATTTAATTCTTGATTACTTGTATTTCCAGCAACAATAGCTTCAGTAATTTCTTTTTTATATCGAATGAATTCATCGATTTTATATACGATTTTCATCAGTTCCTTGCCTTGATCCGAATTTGATAAAAGCAATTCTTTTTCTCGTTTCTTTTTAAGCGTCTCAAGTTTATTTTTAAATAGTTTGATATCAATAATCTTTTTCTTTAAAAGATTGCGCTCGAATTCAAGAACTTCTACTTGTTTTTTGAAATCATTATACTTTAATGAAGCTTGTAGGTATTCTTGACGCTCTTTTTCAATCTGTTTTTCTTTAGATCCTAATACTTTCGCAAAAAGAGATTTCATAGACAAACCTTCAATCTCCTTCACATCATTGTACTGTTTTTCTAGTACGTTGTGTAATTCATCCAACTTTGAGTAGGCGTTGTCAAGTTCTTTAATTGTAGAATTATAGTGGTTTTGGACTTTTTCCAAAGCGACTAACTTTTCTAGTGTTTCTTTTATCTGTTTTTGTGTTTCCAAATTGAAGTTTTGAATTCAAAAGCGAAAATTAATGAAATATTTACACAGAAATTGTAGTAATATGGATGAATCGTTATATTTTTCTTCCAAAATTAAAAATATGGGGTTTTTAGGAGAAATTAGAAAGTTATTATTTGGTGTTCAATCAGTTTCAAAATCAGGTGCTGAAAAAGTAGCTGACAAGGCCGAAGAAATAGGTGAAGACATTCTTGAAAAGGGTGCTGAAACTTTAAGCAAAGGAAAGGAAATTGCAGGTGATGTTGTTGGTAAAGCCGGAGCGAAACTAGGCGATCTTTCAGAATCAATGGGTGATAAGCTTGCTGATTTAAAAGATAAGGCAAAAGGTATTCTAGACGATGCAGGGAATAGTGAATCTGCACAAAAAGCAGGCGATTTCACTGAAAAAGTTGGAAAGAAAGTAATGGAAGTAGGAGGAGAGGCTGCTGAGAAAGCTGCAGATTTATCTGAAAAAGTAGGCGAAAAGGTGTTGGATGCTAAAGATAAGATAATGGAAAAAGCGAGTGAGATAGGGGAGAAGTTATCAGATAAGTATGACGAAACGTATGAAAAAGCAAAAGCACTTGAGGCTCAAGAAGCACTTGAACCAAAAGGTGAATTTGCAGATACTCCTCTTGATGCTGGTGGTTCTTTACTTGAAGGTTCAGATGATTTCTTTGCGAAAGCAGAAAAATATGCTGAAGGAGAGTATAGCGATAAAAGTACTATGAAGGTTGGTGATACTGAAATTAAATTACCCGAACCAGACAGTCAGAAAGAGTTAGGAAAAGTTGCTGGAATGGTAGATGGCGATGGCGATGGAAACGAATTAGTCGACGATGCAATTATTATCGAGGACTCTGCAGATGACGTTATGGCACTTGAAGCACCTGATGCTCCAGAAGTAGTTGATGTTCAAGCAGCAAAAGGATTTGATGAAGTTCCTATGATTACAAATGTTGAAGTTAATGTTGAAGAAAAAGCAATAGATGCTAAGGGGTCGATACAAGACAAGCTTTCTGAAATAGCATCAGAAACTAAAGCAGCTGCAAGTGATATGGCATCGAAAGCTAATGACACAATAAAGGATGTAACTTCACAAAAACTATCTGAAATGGAAGACATGATGGATAGTATGGGAGAAGAAGAATAGAAACTAAGAAAAAAAATAATTTAAGGTGGATTATCCCTTTTGGGATGATCCATTTTTTTATAAATCAGTTTTTAGAAATTTATAGTTAATTAATTAAAGGTTAGCCTGGTGAACATTGTTTAAATAGATTTACTTATTAAATTGAATGTAGCTAATTAGAGTTTTATCAAAACTTTTAAGATAGTTTGGGTTTTAGTACTATATATTTCTCTTTGTTAATTTGAGATTCTTTTTGGGCCCCCGAGCCCTAAAAAAAATATAAAATGATAGATACAAATAAAATTGTAGAGGCATTAAGGACAATTATTGATCCTGGAACCGGCTTGGATATTATAGCTGCGAAACTTGTAAGTGAATTAAAAGTAAGTAATGATAAAGTAAGTTTTGCATTAAACAACACAAATCTTGATGATAAATTAAAATCACAAATTAATTTTCTTTGTATTTCTTCCATTCAGCAAATTTATCCTTCGGCTGATGTGCATGTACATATGCATAGTGATGCGCAAGCTAAAAAGGATATAGCATTGCCACAAGTGAAAAATATAATTGCAGTTGCTTCAGGTAAAGGAGGGGTAGGAAAGTCTACAATGTCTGTGAATCTAGCTTATAGCTTAAAGAAAAGAGGCTATAAGGTCGGTATACTTGATGCTGATTTATACGGGCCATCATTACCTACAATGCTAGGTTTACAGGGCTCCAGGCCCAAAGTTGAGAATGTATATGGCAAAAGTAAAATTCGTCCTTTAGAACATGAAGGTGTTCATGTCATTTCCTTGGGATTTATTATTGAACCAGAGCAAGCAGTAGTTCTTAGAGGGCCTAGGCTAGGAGGGATAATCAAACAATTCATAAATGATTGTTTGTGGCCAGAATTAGATTTCATGATAATTGATTTACCGCCAGGAACTGGAGATATTCAATTAACAATGGTTCAAACAGTGCCAGTTTCAGGTGCAATTATGGTTACAACTCCACAAGAAGTAGCGGTCGTTGATGCTGTAAAAGCGATGAATATGTTCAGATTACCTAATGTAAATGTACCGATTTTAGGAGTAATTGAAAATATGAGTTGGTTTACTCCTGCAGAATTACCCGACAATAAATACTATATTTTTGGACAAGGAGGAGGAAAGAGATTAACAAAAGAAGCCAATACAGTTTTACTTGGTGAAATGCCATTGGTTAAAGGAATTAGAGAAGGAGGAGATCAAGGAAAACCTATAGTAATCAGTGAAGATGAAGCTAGTAAAGTAGCCCAAGTTCACTATGACAAAATAGTGGATAAATTTCTTCAGCAATTAGTTATTAGAAATGAAACAAGTAAACCAACTGAAACAGTAAAAATAAATACGTAATTTTGTTTTATGGTTCAGACAGAAAAGGACAAAAAGCTGGAAATCATTGATAAAGCCCTTGATGGGATAAGACCACACTTACGAGTTGATGGAGGAGACGTGGAAGTGGTAGATATCACTGAAGATAATTTAGTGAAGGTCAAATGGTTAGGCAATTGCAAATCTTGCAATATGTCTCATTTTACGATGAAAGCTGGTATTGAACAAACTATAAAGACAGTTATGCCTGATATTACAGGCGTTGAAGCAGTAAATTAATGAGTAGAAGTAAATTATTTAAGAATATCTTACAGAAAAATTCTTTTTTGTGTATAGGTTTAGATACGGATAAAGATAAAATTCCTGGTTTTTTATTGGAATATGAAGATCCTATTTTTGAATTTAACAAAAGGATTATTGATGCTACCAAAGACTTATGTGTAGCCTATAAGCCCAATATTGCTTTCTATGAAGCAGAAGGACTAGAAGGATATAAATCATTGCAAAAGACGATAGACTATATTCCTGATGATATACTTGTTATAGCAGACGCAAAAAGAGGAGATATAGGCAATACGAGTGAGAGATATGCGAAGGCTTTTTTCGAAAAGATGAATTGTGGAGCAATCACTGTTGCCCCATATATGGGTGTTGATAGTGTAACTCCGTTTTATAGTTATCCTAATAAGTGGATTATTATTTTAGGTTTAACAAGTAATATAGGAAGTAATGATTTTCAATTAATACAAGATGAGCACAAGCAGGAGTTATATAAAACAGTTCTTCAAAAAGCCAGTTTATGGGGAACTCCTGATGATACAATGTTTGTGATTGGTGCAACACATCCTGAAAAGTTTAAAGAGATAAGGGAATTACTTCCAAAACATTTTTTCTTGGTTCCAGGAGTAGGTGCACAAGGTGGTTCTTTAAAAGAAATCTCAAAGTACGGCATGAACGACGAAATAGGCCTTTTGGTTAATGTTTCACGTTCGATTTTATATGCTGGCAGTGATGAGTCTTTTGACATAGAGGCTAGAGTTAAGGCTATGGCTCTTCAAAAAGAGATGGAAGAGCTTTTATATGCTTCAATGATGGGAGGAGGAGATGATATGTTGGATATTGATCTAGAGGGTTTTGACTTAGACGGAGATGTTAATTTTGATATTGAATTATAATCCAAAAGATTTTTGAGGAATAAATAGCGCTTTCCGTTCAAAGTGATTGACAGGAAATAGATGTTTTACTTATATTAGCAAACAAAAGTAAACATGGAATCCATTATATCTTATTTTGAAACAATTCCTTCTTTGCATAGAACGCTCATTCTTGTAGGAGGTATAAGTGTTTTCTGGATTCTTGAAGGCCTTTTTCCTATTGTTAGATTTAACTATAAAAAATGGCGTCATTCTGCGCCAAATTTCTTTTTTACACTGACAACAATCATTGTCAATCTAGCTTTTGCTTTCCTAATTGTATTTTTAAGTGATATATCTCAAGTCAGGGAGACGGGTATTTTTAATTGGATGGGAGATATTAAAATTGTTTTTAAATTAATTGTTGGGATTTTAATTATGGATCTTGTTGGTGCTTGGTTTACGCATTGGGTAGAACACAAAATTCCTTTGCTATGGAGACTTCATGTCGTGCATCACACTGATGAGCATGTTGATACAACAACAGCGCTTAGGCATCATCCAGGGGAAAGTGTTTTAAGAGCAATGTTTACTTGTGTTGCTGTAATTGTAGTAGGTGCTCCAATATGGCTAGTTATGATTTATCAAAGTCTTTCAGCTATTTTCTCTCAATTTAATCATTCTAATTTGAGGCTACCTTCCAAAATAGATAAAGCAATTAGTTATTTATTCGTGACACCTGGAATGCATAGAGTGCACCATCATGAATCTCAACCTTACACGGATAGAAATTATGGTAATATTTTTAGTTTGTGGGATAGATTTACAGGAAATTATGCTTGGTTAGATTACGAAAAAGTAAAATTTGGTCTGGATGTTTATAATAAAAGATCCCAACATCTTGGAGATTTACTCAAGGTTCCATTTAACGTGTATAGTAATAGAAAATAATCTAACTTTTATCAAATTAAATAAGTCACAGTGAAAAAACTATTAACACATATCAGTTTAATATTACTTGTTTTTTTTAGTTTTCAGAATTTCATATTGTCTCAAAACATAGATGCTGAACATCAACTAATGTGGAGGATAAGTTCACCAGATTTAGAGAATGATTCGTATATATATGGAACTATGCATCTTAATGATGAACGAGTTTTTAATTTTAGTGATAGTGTTTACGCTAAAATTGAAGCATGTAAATATTTTTCTTTGGAAGTTCATCCTGATACAATGACCAAAGTACTTTTAGTTGATCCATTTAATACAACTATAAATAATTCATTTGAAGAAGCATTATACGATGATGAATCAGAAGATTTTATCGAATTTCAAAAAGAATTAGAGGATAAAACTGGAATTGATTTTTCCGGGTTTTCTAGAGAAAACTTAGAATTAGTTCCTTTATTAATGGATAAACTATTTAAAAAAGGAAAAGATAGAAATACTTTTCTTGATGCCCATTTATACCATATTGCTAGACATTTAAAAAAGGATATTGTTGGCCTTGAAACTTTAGAAGATCAGCGATTACACTTAAGTGGGTTTTCGAAAGAAGGTAAAATTAATTTACCGGATATAATTAGCATGCGTAAAGAAAGAAAATTGATCTTTCAACATGATAGATACCTATTCAAAAGGAAGAGTCCAAGAGTTGTTCGATAAAGGTGGATTTAAATATGATACTATTTTAGCTAAGAGGAATCATGGAATGGTAGAATCTGCACTTGATTACATTAATGATGGTGGAATTTTTATGGCAGTTGGGGCCGCACACTTAAAAGGTGATGAAGGTATGCTGAAATTATTTGAAGATGAAGGATTTGTTGTAGAGCCAGTTACTGCGATATTTAGTGGGAATTTGTTATTAAAAGAATTAGCTTCAAAAGAACTAGAATGGATAAGAGAAGAATATCCTCAAGAGGGTTTTTCTGTCTTAGTACCTGACAAAGCATATAATTACCGTCCTGAATCAGTAGGTGGAATAGTAACTTTTAGAAGTTATCCTGACTTGGGTCTGGGAAAGTTTTTCTTTTACAGTGCATTTCCAATTATGGTTGAAGATTTCACTTTAAAAATGGTTGAAAACGAATTGAAGCAAAGTCTTGGTAAATCAGGTATTAAATTAAAGAAGAAACATTTTAAATATTCTAAATATAAAGGTTATCCATTATTAGATGTTTCTTTTTTTAATTATGGAAGAGAGGTTAAATATAGATATATTAAAAAAGGGAATTACGTTTTTAATTTTACTCTAACTCCTATAAAAGAAGGTAAACTCGAAAAAGGTATAGTTGAAAAATATTTCAATAGTGTTGAATTCTTTGAAGTAGAGAAAAGCTCAAACAATTTTTTTTCTGACTCTAAAGGGGCATTCTCGGTAAAAACTAATATTCAACCACAACAATATAATTTAGTTGAAGAATATGATGGAATTAAGTCTACGTTTGAATACAGTAACTTTATTGACACAGAAAACCAACTTATTCATATAATAATTTATCGAAATACAGATGCAGGCTATGCAATTACGGATGTTTCTGATGAATTAGATGGAATTGAAGATCTATATTTAGGTGAAAATGATTCATTAATTTCAATAAAAAAGAATATTAGATTTGGGGGTACAGAATTAATTATAGAATTCGAAGATGGTACTTTTTTGAAAGGACTATATTTTGTGAGAGGAAATAGATTTTATCAAGTAGCTAGTACAGGCTCCTACAATGCGAGTAACGTTGCATTAGCAGATAGTATGATTAATAGTTTTAACTAATGGATTATACAGATTTTAAGCATGTTACATATCAAAATGATGTATTCGAAGCAAATGTGTTTTATGAGCCTGTAATTGATACTTTGGAAGATTCATATTACCAATCAGCTTTTAGTAAAAAAATAATTAATTACATTTCTGAAGATAAGTTTTCGGGAATGAATTTTATTATTAAACAGTATGATATTTCAGATTATAGTACTTATGAAAATATAGACAGTTGTTTCTCTGCTTTTAAAAATATTTATGTTGGATATTCAGATTCATTATTATCTATGACTAGTAATAATGATGCTGATGCATTAGAATTTGATTTACATTTAAGAAATGTGAATAGTTCATTGGATTTCAAACATAGATTAATATTTGATGGAGATAAATTACATGAGTTAACTTTAGTTCAAGACACCATGGCCTTGAATGAATCTACTGAAAAATTATTTCTTGATGGATTTAAATTGAAGGGTAGTCCAAAAAAGTCTTTGCTTTTAAGGGATTCATCATTTGTTAAATCTAATATATTAACAGATTTATTTAATCTAGATACTACAATTCAACTGGTAGCTTCAGAAATGTTATATGGATTTGAATTTAGTGATAAAGAGGTTAAAAGCGTTTTGGATGATTATCTAAAAGTCAAAGATATTTATCATCCATATGAATATCACAGTAATATTATCAAGTTCATATTTGATAATAATAAGAAAGAAATACTTCCACATTTAAAGGAAATATATCTAGATACATTAAGTGACAAAGAATTGGATTTAATAATATTAAGATTGTTATTAAAAGATAAAGAGGAAGAAGAAATTGCAATGTTTAAGGAATTAGTTACTATAAAAAGACCATTTTTTGAACACACTTGGCAATTAAATGGTTTGTTCTATTCTTACTATACGGAGTTACATAAATTGAAATCGATTGTACCTGAATTAATTGAACTAGGGACAACTGATAGTACTGTTGTTTTATCGAGTTTATTTTACGATTTATTACAAAATGAAGTAATCGAATACGATGAATTGGAAGGGATTCATAAATTAATTGATAGTTTATCATTTGATTTATTTGGCTTATTAAATGTAGCCAGTGAAACGATGGATATGTGGCAAGAGCGTTCAAACTTGAATAGTTTGGCAGGAATAAGGAGTTTTGGAGAACCCAGCAAAGAATATGAAGAGATATTTAATTTCTTATATCGCGATACAACGTCCTATTATGAAATAGATGGGGCAGAATATTTAATGCGATTTAATAATAAATTAGATCTTTCTCATTTATACAGTTCTGACTTAACAAATGCTGAATTAGCAGAAATGTATGAATTGAAAAGAATGTTTAGTGATTCTAATATTTTACCAGACAGTATGTTAAATATTGAGAAGTATATTATTGTTGAGTCATTAGATTATCCAGAGCAAGAGGAATATTTTGAAGATTATTCAGTGGAGATAATGGAGACAATAGATGAAGGCGGAACTCATACAGGTTATATTGTGCAATGTGATTTTCGCTATGACTTGGAAGAGCCAGAAGAATATAGTATTATGATGTATACTGTAATTGAAAACAAGTATGCTAAAGCAGATAAATTCATTATTCCAAGATCAATTAATAATTATACGGAATATAGTTATTTTGAAGAAGAAGAATATGAGAAAGCGAGAAAGGAGTTAAGAGGCTATTATCAAGATAGTTTGAAAGAATAAGGTTATTATTTAATCGAATTTCACTGACAAAGAATTGAAAATTGGTGATATTATTTTATTGAGGATCAATAAGATCCTCGACTTTTAAATTTAATCGTTTAATTAAATCGAAGTTATTGAATTCCTTTAGCAAAGTTTTTTTCATCGCAAGATATTGAGCAGAAGGATTCAGCATACTATTGAATCTTTCTTTTTGGAATAGGAATTCTTTTTCTTCTTTGCTAGCATCTATGTTGTTTTCTGTATTTTTGATAAAGTCTTTTAAACTTCTTATCATGCCTAGAAATGTAGATTTTAGATTCAAAGCTTCTTGATTTCTTTCAAAGACTAGTCTTGATCTGTTTAAGCCATAAACAAAAATTGAAGCCTCACCCATCGGACTTGGATTATTATTGTCCAAAATCTGAGATTTTACAATTCCTAAATCACCATTATTTATAGGGAAAAATAAATGTATATTTGGATTATCTGAGCAAGGGTCGATAATTAGTTTATGCTTATGTTCTATTGATAAATCTTGATTGTGAGACCTTATTCTGTTTGACTCATCAGTAATTGGAAATCGATTCTTTTTACCTAGCGGCTGAGC
>CAYOIL010000087.1:13326-13963 GCA_964403985.1 uncultured Saprospiraceae bacterium | reverse complement strand
ATCTCGAAAAGCCTGAAGGAATAATTGTTCAACTAGGAGGTCAAACTGCATTAAAACTTGCTGAAAAATTCCATAAAGAGGGAATAAAAATCATTGGGTCTTCATTTGAAAGTTTGGATTTAGCAGAAGATAGAGGTAGTTTCTCTGATCTGTTAAAAGAACTTGATATTCCATATCCAAAATATGGAGTAGCTGATGATGTTGACGAAGCTTTAGCTATTGCGAATAAAGTGAGTTATCCTGTTTTAGTACGACCATCTTATGTCCTTGGAGGGCAACGTATGAGAATCGTCATAAATGATGAAGAACTAGAAGATCAAACATTATCAATTTACAAGCATTTACCTGACAACAAAGTATTGATAGATCAATTCCTAGATCGTGCAAAAGAAGCAGAAATAGATGCCATTTTTGATGGAGATGAGCTAATGATAATGGGAATAATGGAGCATATAGAGCCTGCCGGAATTCATTCTGGTGATAGTTCAGCAATGCTACCTACCTATTCACTAAGTGATGCGGTGCTTGAAAAGATGAAAGAATATACCTTCAAACTTGCAAAAGCGCTAAAGATAAAAGGATTAATCAATATACAATTTGCGATAAAAGACGAGAAAGTTTATGTTATTGAAGCGAA
>CAYOIL010000087.1:11897-13316 GCA_964403985.1 uncultured Saprospiraceae bacterium | reverse complement strand
GGGTATTAGACTTTTTAATGCTATTTCTAGTATTGCGGTTAAGGATGATAAAGTATATATCATTGAGGCCAATCCAAGAGCATCGAGAACAACTCCATTTATTGCAAAAGCTTATAAAACACCATTCCTTAATATTGCGACTCATGTTATGATGGGGACGAAAAAACTCAAAGACTTTGAGGTAAAGAGAGATATGAAAGGATATGCGATAAAAGTTCCTGTATTTTCATTTGATAAATTCCCAAATGTTGATAAGCAACTAGGACCAGAAATGAAATCTACTGGAGAAATGATTCGTTTTATTGATGATTTGAATGATCCATACTTCCGTCAGATTGACAAAGAAAGGTCAATGTATCTTACGAGGTAATAGAAGGTGTTCGATTTCAATTGGTATTATTATATTAGTGTCAAAACAAGCTTATGAAGGTATTGATCTATTCCCGAATCTTAAAAGAAGAAGATCAACCTTATGTGATTGAATTGCTTCAAGAACTAGAATCGAAAGGTATTTCTTTCAGTTTTTATGAAGATTATCATAAACAGATTTCTATTGCTTTTCCTCAATATGCCGACCATGAGATTGTAGGACATGGGTCGGGGCCCAAAATAAAAGAATTTGATTTTGTTTTCAGTTTAGGAGGTGATGGAACGATACTGCGTGCTGTTACATTAGTTCAAGATGCACAAGTTCCAATATGTGGAATCAACCTAGGTCGACTAGGTTTTATGGCAACTATCGAGAAAACAAGGATTAAAGAAGCGATAAGTAAATTACTTAAAGGAGAGTTTAGGACAGAATCGAGGACGATGTTAAGGCTTCACAGTTCAAAAGAGTTATTTAATAACAATTCATTTGCATTGAATGATTTCACCTTACATAAAAGAGATACCTCATCCATGATGATTGTTCACACCTATGTTAATGATGAATTCATAAATAGTTATTGGGCGGATGGTTTAGTGGTCAGTACGCCTTCAGGGTCTACTGGTTATTCTCTTAGCTGTGGTGGGCCAATTGTATTCCCAGAATCTTCAAATTTTGTTATAACACCGGTTGCTCCACATAATTTAAATGTAAGACCCTTAGTCGTTTCAGACGGCAATAAGATTTCGTTTAAGATTGAAGGTAGGAGTAAAAACTACATGTGTACTTTAGATTCTAGAAGTGAGATTATTACATCGGAAATCGAATTATCAGTTACTAAATGTGAGTTTGTTGCGAAGATTGTATTACTTGATGATATTAGTTTTATCAATACGATAAGAAAGAAGTTGAATTGGGGATTGGATAGTAGGAATTAGTAATGAGTAATTAGTAATGAATAGTGAATAAGGAGTAATGAATAATGAATAGTGAATAGTGAATAATGAATAGTGAATAGTGAATAGTGAATAGTGAATAGTGAATAGTGAATA
>CAYOIL010000087.1:0-11797 GCA_964403985.1 uncultured Saprospiraceae bacterium | reverse complement strand
TGAATAATGAATAGTGAATAGTGAATAGTGAATAGTGAATAGTGAATAGTGAATAAGGAGTATACTTAATAAAAAGAAAGAATATGGATGTGAATACAGAGGCATATGTTAAGTCAACATTTGAAGGAGGTATGGAGACAATTGAGTTTTATCATCCTTCTCATAATTCATTGCCAGGAAATTTATTGAAAGAATTAAAAGATAAGATTCTAGAAGCTGGGCGAAACGATAAAGTGCAGCTTATTTTATTAAAAAGTGGTGGAGCGAGAACGTTTTGTGCGGGAGCGAGTTTTGATGAATTGATATCAATAGAAAATGAAACAACAGGGAAGACCTTTTTCATGGGTTTCGCGAATGTAATTAATGCAATCAGGACTTGTGGGAAAGTAGTTATTGGTCGAATTCAAGGAAAGACTGTGGGTGGTGGAGTAGGATTAGCAAGTGCTGTAGATTATTGCTTAGCAACGAAGTATGCCTCTTTTCGATTGAGTGAACTTGCAGTGGGAATAGGGCCGTTTGTAATAGGTCCTGCAGTGAGTCGTAAAGTAGGAGTATCACAGTTTTCACATTTATCTATAACTCCGAATCAATGGCAAACAGCAAAATGGGGGGAGGAAAAAAATCTATATCATAAGGTTTTTGAGAGTACGGAGGAAATGGATGAATATATAGGGGCATTTTCAAAAGAACTATTGACAATGAATCCAGAGGCATTAGCTGGACTAAAGAAAGTGTTTTGGGAAGGGACTGATCACTGGGAAGAATTGCTAGAAAAAAGGGCTGAACAAAGTGGGAAGTTAGTTTTATCTGAATTCTCGAAAAATGCGATTGGAAAGTTTCTTAAAAAGTAAAATGAGCCTATTAAATCAGCAAATGCTATGCAAAACAAATCTATAAAAGCTCCTTAAAATATAAGGATTACCCCTTTCTACTTACAATCGAGTTTATCATACAAGAATTTGTAACATTAGTAATATAAAACTTGAGATTATATGGAACTGATTTACCTTTAGAAGTAACAGCTGGATTCCATTGTGGCATATCACAAATAACTTGAGAAAGTCTAGCATCTAATTCAATATTACCAGTACTTTCTTCCATTTGTATATCTTCTATTTTTCCTTCTTCAGATATCGTTAATCCAACAACCGAAAATTTCAATTGATTAATTTCGGAAGTATCAAGTTTTGAAACAAAATTTGTTTCAATATATGCAGTAAAAGATTCTTCACCGCCTTCAAATTGTGGAATAGTATTCGGTATTATATTGAATGTGTAATCCATACTTTTAGGAGAATTACTTGAAAGACTATTCTTAGGTAAATAGTTTACAATTACTTCTATAGTCCCATTAGCTTCTATTGAATTTAGCATTCCTTTTTGAGATGAGCTTAAAGAATTATTTTCTCCTTTAGCAGAAATTGTTTGACCTTTTACGGTGTATTTTATTTCAGTAGAAATATATTCTTCTACCCAATCCCCAGTATATCTTTCATGCAAATCAGATAAGTATTCTGCTTCATGAAAAACAAATTCTTGAACATCGAACTCATCTTTTTCAATGTATGAATACATTACATCTTGAGCACAAACTAGAAAGGCAGATAAAAATAAAAAAGGAAGTAATACAATTGTTTTCATCAAATAAAAATAGAAAAAGAATTTTAATCTCTTGAGATTAGATTTATTTCTTACAATTTATTTAACCATTCAAGAATGTCTTGCATAGCTTTTTCATTGAAGGTCATAAGACTATATTTAGAAACAAAAAGACGCAATCTTAGACTGTTAATAATTATCGCAACGGGAGCTATATGTGAAACGGAACTGAAAATTAAGTTAAATTTAACTAAAGAAAGTAAAAGCTTAATTTTTTCTAACAATATTAATTGGATTTGAAGAATTTTTGCAAACTAGACCTAAATCACGTAAAGTTGAAATAAGATTTTTTTCATTACAATGCTTCAATAAATTAACATCTATAGAACATGTTACTTTTTTCTCCATCAATTGAGAATTATTTATAGTAAAAATAATATCATCAAAAGATCTATTAAGAAATTTTAAAACTTTTGATATTTCAATATTTTTAAATTCCAAAATATCATTTTTATTCTTCATATAACTGGATGAATTATTATTAATCGTTATGATTTCTGGATTTATTTCTATAAGCTCTATAAGGTTATAATTCTCGATTTTCTTCTTGGAAATTGATAAATTTAATTTCATTAAGACATATGAATAAATTAGTTCACCATCAACTTTAACATTTCCCTTATATTTTAGATTAATTTCACCACTAAAAATTTCAAATGTATGAATAAATTGACCGTATTCATTTGGAAAATATTCTAAAAAAGCTTCAATAGAACCTTGCCAAATTATAAAATCTTCAGATACAAAATAAGTTTCATTTGACGAAGATCTTTTTTTACTTTCATCAATTTGCAAATCAAGGTTAGTCAAAACATTAAAAAAATTTAATATTATTAAAATGATCAATGAATGTAAATAATTTATATTATTCACATTCATCTATCAATAATCCAAAAAATGCACTTAAATCGTATTTGGGTAAAGAATTTTCAACAATACAAAATTCATCCATATCAAAGCTTATAAATGGTTCTTCTGTAAACCACTCCGATATTCCATATTTATTTACTGCTACTTCAAATAACTGAGTATTCATTATTTCAGCAAACTCGTCTTCTAAATATTCACAATCGATATCGCTCACATTAGGATTGGCATAAATTGAAACAATTTGATCAATTGAATTATTATAAGCTTCAGCAGTAATATTTTGAAGTTGGCCTACCGATAAAATGATAGAATTTCCCAATAAGTCATATCCTTTATTTTCCATTATAATATTAAAAGTCAATGGACATATGACAAATTCTTCTGTTTGAAGATTAAAAAAATTAGCCGACACTCCTGTCAATGTGGATTGGAAAAGATGCAGGCAATCTTCGAAAATAAACGTCTCACAACTTAATGGAAATAATGCATTCAATTCTGCATTTTCAACAAAACTATCTTCGAAATTTGCATTACTTAGAATTCCGCTTACCAAACAATTAATATAATTTATTGATAATTCACCATTATTATATTCACATTCACAATTTTCATTTAAGGAAACATTATTCAATAGTTGTGAAATTTCATCATTAACTGTCAAATTGAAGTGCTCCAGAAATAATACCTCACTAAAAACACAAACAATATCCTCTTCATTTACTGGACAGAAAGACTCAAAATCATCAAACAATTGATCAAAAATAGGGTCAGAAATATTTTGACCATTACTAACAATTAACTCTGAAATTTCTCCCAAACATTCAATCGATTGGTTTATACAATCTACATCACTTTCGCAATTATTTTGGAACATTTCTAACATATCATCATTCGAAATATTAAATTCATTATTTGCTTGAATAAAGCATAGTAAACTTCCATCCCCTTCAGACATATTTAAAGATGTACTTTGATAATTATTAATTATTTCGGATAGACATATATCTGTTTCATCTAATTCTGCTAAATTATCCGCATATTCATACAATTCTATTTGAAAATTATCTGAAGAATTGGAATCATTGATTCCTCCTTCCGAAATTCCCCCACCATTACTATTATTTGTAATGCAATTGTAAAGTAAATTATGAAGAACCTCAGTACAAATATATAAGTTATGTTCAACTGTTAATTGATCCAATGTTTGTAGTATTTTTTCACCTTCTCCTGAAAATATATTAAAATTAAAAATATCTTGTAGTCCGTAAGTGCCTCCTCCAGTTTGATCAGTACTTGAATAATTTGGCCAAGAATAATTTATGTTCCACCAAGACCCAGAATTCGAATTATTGTTATTGTTATTGTTATTGTTATTGTCAAATATATCTAATATCCCATTGAAAATATCTCCAAAAAAATTAAATAAATTAATAAAAAAGTTTCCATCTTCTTGAGGACATTGAGGGCAAAAATTATTTTGACTTATATCGCATAAATTATACAATGATGTAATATCTTTATTCTCAACTATTAATCCATCAATTAAAGAAAATAAATTTTCTTTGGAATTACAAAAATTTCTTGTGTAAATAATTCCTGTAAAGTCATCTAAATTATTTTTTTTAGATAAGTTGTCTTTATTTGAATATAGAAATAGTTCATGAGTTAGTCCACAGTCTGGAGTCTCAAAAAACACAACTTGAGCACCAGAACCATTATTTTTTTCATCTAATGCCATTCTAACAGGAACACTAATAATTTGATTATTTTCAACAATCTCATGTGTTTTTTGCTAAAAACCAAATTGGAGTAATATTAAAACAATTATCTTCCTGAAAAAATAAATCGTTTTTATTAAAGTAATCTTTTACATCATCTAAAGAAATTACACTTTCTATTTGAGATGTTTGAATTGATTGTGTTGAAAAATATTCTAAACTTGTCTCTTCTCTTTCGCAAGAAAAAAAGATAAATAATAGACAAAAGGTAATTATTTTATATTTCATGATAATAAGTTTTTCTTTTAACGATAGATTATTAAGTAGTATTGCTTTCATTAAATATGAATAATAAAAGAATTGAAGAATCTCTTTTTCTATTCTTATTAAAGATTATTTAACCATTCAAGAATATCATTCATCGCTTCTTCATTGAATGTTTCTTGATTAGTGAAGTATTCGCTGCCTTCTCCTGTTTCAGAAGTTTGAAACAAGTGATTTAGATCTTTATAAGTAATCGTCTTCAGGTTTTTCTTATTACCACTTACTTTATAAGCTTCCTTAATTGCATTAATATTTTCTTTCCATGTTACTTGAACATCTTTCTTACCATTAAGCGCTAGAGTGGGAATAGTCACTTTTGTTAAGTATTCGCTTGGTTTGAATGCGAGAAAATACTTCATATAAGCATTAAGCATAGAAGGCGCTATTTGAAAATAAAACCTTTCTTCGCTGGGAGCTATTAATTTCTGATCTTCATCTGATAACGATAAATAGAAAGCAGCTGTTAACTGTCTTAATTGATCAACAAGCTGATCATTAGGTAAATTTTGTATAACAAGAGAAATAAGATCGTAATTGAATTTTTTAGCCTTTCCCAATCCTTCTTCTGACAATCCCTCAATCCGTCCGTAGGATGCATTTAATTGATATTCCATTAGATATCTTACATCTTGTCCTGGCCCAGCAATTAAAACGATAAAGTCTACAAACTCATTAGTTGAAGCAACCATAGGAGCAATCATCCCTCCCTCACTATGTCCCATAATACCAAGCTTTTCCGTATTTACTTCCGGTCTTTTCATTAAGTATTCAATAGCACCGTCTGTATCTTCAGATAAATCTTTAGTTGTTACTTTGGCAAAATACCCTTTAGACTCTCCTACCCCACGATCATCGTAACGAAGCACTAAATATCCTTTTCTTGTGAAATAATCCGCCAGTATAAGAAACGGCTTGTGATTGAAAATTTCTGAATCTCGATTTTGGGGCCCAGACCCCGAAACTAAAACAATTGCTGGAAAAGGACCATCTCCTTCTGGCTTAGTAATTGTTCCTGCCAATAAATAGCCATCTTCCCCTGATGAGGGGAATCTTACATCTTCCGAAACATAATTAATTTCTGCTAGTGGTTCTTGGGAACGCTTAATTTCTATATCATCTGAATTTCTTACAAAATCCAAATCAATACTCCTACCTCTCTGTTTCCATTGACCTGAAATAGTATCATTTTCATATTGTCCAACGAAAGTTGCACCATATAACTGAAAATAAAAATCTATTTGTCTAGAAGAATTTTCAAAATTATCAGCTTTACTTTTCAATATCCCTTGTGCAGGAATCGTTAAAAATAGCTCATCTTGAACCTCAATGTAAATATCTAATCCTTGAACAGAAGATTTCCACTGACCTGAAACATCAGCCTGAGAGTAGGCAAACCCACATACTAAGAATAGAAAAAATAAGGTAAAACACCTATTCATATTAACTATTCAATTTCTCTTTGCGAGCTTCTTTTGTTTCTAATTCTTTCATATTGTCCTTAATTTCAGACTCAATATTCGCTTTTGCACTGTTGAATTCGCGAATACCTTTTCCTAGTCCTTTCATTAATTCTGGAATTTTCCTTCCACCAAATAACAATAGAACAATTAGAAGAATTACTAATATTTCCTGTCCACCTAGATTTAAAAAACCATAAAATGCACTCATAATTATATTTTTTACACCACAAATGTGGTTATATTTTTTGGTATAACATTGATAAGACCCTTTTAGTCTCCTAAAAGTTTATTTTTTATCAATAAATAACTGATAATAATTCAGTTATATTACTTTTTAAGACCAATCTCTCTTAATCTTTCGTCCAAATATTCTCCTGCTGTAGTAGGTTCATACTGTAAAGGACGATCTTCTGTAACACAAAAATCTAAGCAATCAAGTTTCATATTACTTTTAGGGTGTAAGAAGAAAGGAATACTCAATCGTGGTTTATGCCATTCGCTTTTCGGCGGATTTACTACTCTGTGAGTTGTTGACCTTAGATAATTATTCGTCAATCGTTGTAACATATCTCCTACATTAATAACGATTTCATCTTCACCAGGAACGATATCTAACCATTCGTTTTCTGTATTCAACAATTGAAGACCACCTGCTGAAGCACCTACCAACAATGTTATAAGGTTGATATCTTCATGTTGCTCGGCTCTTATCGCTGACTTTGGTTCGTGAGTTATAGGTGGATAATGTATCGTCCTAAGGATAGAGTGCCCATTTTCAATTTTATTTTCAAAATAGTTCTCATCTAGTTCTAAATGAAGAGCAATTGCTCTCAAAAGTGCTCCTCCAGACTTTTCAAAAGATTTATATAATTCAAATCCATATTCACTGAAGCCATCAACTTCTGTAACTACTGGATTGTCAGGATACTCATTTTTATCAGCATTCTCTGCAACTTGTCCGATTTGGTAAAACTCCTTAAGATCTGCTACTTCAGATTGTTTTGCTTTTTCGGTTCCAAACGCAGTGTAGCCTCTTTGTCCTGCTAAGCCTGGAATTTCATAAGCTCTTTTCACATTAACTGGTTGTGAAAAAAAATCTTTTGAAGAGCTATAGAAATTATCTACGAGATCTTGTGGCACACCATGATTTCTTACGCCTACAAATCCGACTTCATGAAAAGCTTTGCCGATCTCTTGAACGAATTCTTTTCGTTGTTCTTCATTTCCCTTTACAAATTTATCTAGGTCTACAACTGGTATTGCTCTTTCTGACATATTTAATTTCTTTTAGGTTTAAATTTCGACATTTCCAGAATTTTTTGTGCTGAAAATTTGTCTAAAGTTAATATTTCTTGAGGTTCATATCCATTCTTTGACATAAAAGCCTCTATTATTTTCCATCCTATATAGTTCGCAGTCCTTCCTGGAGCCTCTGGAGGCATTCCAACAGCATGCGGACTTGGATTTACTAAAGTAGTTATTTTATTAATATCTGTAGAATAAAAAAGTTCTTCTTGAAAGAAATATGACCACATTTCTTGTTCGTTTGCTTCACACCACTCATATTGCTCAGGGGTATAAGCCATCACTACATTATCATTTTCATATGGAATCATACGGCTTATTATGTATAATTTTTTACCGTGATATAGCATTTTATCTAATAATGTTTGCCCCTTTGGGGTCCCACCCAACCAATCCTCTGCTAAAGTTTCGGCTGTGTTTCTTACTATATTTTCTTTGTTATAATTTTGCGAAAGATAACTACTAAAAAATGTATTATTGGGTACATATTTTGAATATGGATAGTCTTCTCCTAAAAACATGTCTAATCCCAATGCAATTCCATCTGTATCTCCATTATCAAATATAAATCGTTGATAAGTAAATTCAGAAATATACGTAAATATATTAGGTGTCTTTTTTTCTGGAAAATAATACTTAGCGAATTGAAATGCCTCAGCCAATTGATCTTCCATGTCTAAAAAGTCTCCATATACTGAATCTACTTCATTCATTATTCTATTGATCCTCTTATCTCTCATGAAACCTTTAATAAATTCATCTCTCTTTTCAATTGGCATTCTAGAAACAGGGACTTGTAATATTCTTTCGAAATATATAGAGTAAAAATTACTGTCTACTGAATATAGTTGATCAAGAATGTTGACTTTAGTTGTGTCTAATTCCGCTATTGCTTTTTCAGTTCGATATAATTCAAATTCTACTGGAATATCTTCAACATCAGGAATTTCCTTGTTTTCAGAAGTACAGCCTATAAACACTATTGTGAAAATGAAAACAACCAGTACATTAAATCTGTTATTAAAATTCTTTTTCATACACCCTATTAACTAATTTATTGTTCGATAAATTTTAATAATTGTCAAAATATTATCATCTATACATGTAAAAAGCCCAAAATTGCTAATTTTAATAAATTAATCAATTGAATTTGTTAATTTTATACGTATAATTTTTTTATAATATAATTATGAAGTTTCTATTTTCTTTAATTTTAGCCCTTCTTTTTGTCACTTCGATTAATGCTCAGTTTAGAAATCTAAGACTTGGAGTTTCTGGCGAACCATTAAGTTTAAGTTTTATGAACAGCGATACTCCAGAAATCTCTACAGAGAGATCTGGGCTAGCCAGTTCTATTTTTTTTAAAGCAGAATATTATTTCTCGCCTTTTGCTTCTTTGGCTTCAGGAGTGGGGTTTACTGTGAATCAAGGGGGTACTTTACTTTATAATGAAGGAATAGATGTGTGGGCAGATTCAGACTTAGTTCCTGCCGAATTGCACAACCAGAATGAACCAACCCTGTATACTTCCAAAATAAGATATCTAGAATTTCCAGTTGCTTTAAAATTGCGAACTGACGAATTAGGAAAATATCGAATATTCTTTGAAATTCCGAGAATGACAATCGGTGTAACTACTAATGCTAGTGGGAATCTAAAGAATGATAGTTTAACTGAAAAAGACCAAAACATTTATCCTTCTATGTCTTGGATGAATTTATCTTATGGTGTAATGGCAGGAGTTGAATATAGTATTTCTCAGAATATCTCAGGAATTATTGGTTTCAATTGGAAACAAGGTTTTGTAGACATTACCGATGATGTAGGGGTTGATAGTAAAATCACAAGTGGAACTTTCGGATTACATGCTGGAATTCTATTTTAATCTCAACAAACCGGCTTTGGATTTTTGATGTAGTGAGCTTTTATATGGGCCAAAATTTGTTTGTAAAGCCTTATTGTAATATTTTTTTGAAAGGTTATTCTTATTTAACTTTTCATATGATAAAGATAAATAATACAATGAAACAAGATACAAGTCTCTATTTTTTTGTTCCTTATTTACAACTGAAATAAATCCCTTTATTGCCTCTGGGTAGTTTTTCTGTTCGAATAGAATTCTTGCTTTTCTATAATAAAATTCGTCTTTTTCATAAATTTTCAGACTTCCTTCTATAGATAGTAATTCATCTAAAGCTCTTGAATAATATCTTCCATCAAATAACAATCTCGCTCTCAAGAATCCACGATTAGGCAATTTATATTTTTCGGCGTATTCTTGAGCATATTTATCTTCATCAGTAATGGCTTCTCCTTTAGACTTACATAAATCTAAATAATAGAAAAATCCTTTTTCATTATTATTAATGGCATATTCATACCAAGCTAACTTCATATATGCCTCTTTTATATAATTAATTCCTTTAAAATTATTGACATAAAGAAGTAAACCTTGATTAGAATTAGGATCTAAGTTATTTAATTTATACGCTCCTTCTAAGAAATCTAAATAGAAAAAAGACATTTTATCACTATTGGATTCTCTTGACTCTAGTATAGAAATAGCAACATTATTATCATAAGTTCTATGTGCAACATTTGCAGTAATAAATTTTAATAGAGGAGATGGTTTTTCATCCAAAAGACTTCCCGAAACAGTTTCCCAAGATGCAATTTTATCATCTAATAAATGTAGTTCGATTAAGGCCTTTATGACAAATACTTCTTTGTAGAACATATTTTCAGGACCAATGGAACAAGTCATTTCACTTATCTCTGAATAACCTTGTGATATTGTTCCTTCAAAAGAAGAAATCCAACTCAATGGTTTTTTATACGTATCGGGAATAGTGCCCACTAAAGCATGTATAACACTAAGGCTCTTGTTATTTAATTTAAATTCCGGAAAGAGATTTTTGTTTTCTTCTAGTAAATTAGTTGCTTTATTAATGTTGTATAAAGCATTGACATATTTTTTAAATTTCAATTCAACAAGTGCCCATTGTAAAAGGACTTCAGCTTGTGAAAATCTAAAATATGGAGAAGTATTATCTCCTTCTTTTAGCTTATCTAATCTTAGTTCTTTATTGGGAGAAAGCTTTTCATATACTTTTTCCTCTTCCGTAATAAAACATGTATAAAAGTCAGTGTAATTCTCTACATGGTGAACCATGAGGTTTCCTGTTTGAGTCGTCTTAATGTCGTTACATAATTTTATCGCCTCCTGAATATTCAATTGTTCTGTGAGATCATAAACTTCCTGAATTTCAGGTGAAATTTCATAGTATTGAACTTGCGCAATTGTAAGAATGGAGGTGAAGCATAGCAGTAGGCATAAAAATACCCTGCGCGAAGTCAATCGAACAGGGTATTTAATATTTTTATACTTATTTAGCAAAATGTAATTTACTTTGCTAAAGATTCTGCTAATTCGCTATCGACAAGTACTCGTCCACAGTGTTCACAAGCAATGATATTCTTTCTAGCTGAAATTTCAATTCTTATCTGAGGCGGTATTTTGTTAAAACATCCTCCACAAGCTTCTCTCTCTATTGTAACAACACCTAGTTTGTTTTTATATCTACTTCTGATTCTATGGTAAGAATTAAGCACTCTTTCTTCTACACCTTTCTTCATTTTAGTACTCTGCTTGATTAGCTTGCTTTCTTCTTTTTCAGTTTTAGCAATAATCTTTTCAAGTTCTACTTTCTTAATTTCTAGATCTGCTAATTTAGCAGCAAGGCGCGCATCTGCTTCCACTTTTAATTCATTCTTGCCTTCAAGCTTACCTTCTATTTCTCTACTCTTTTTGTTAGATAATTGAATTTCAAGATTTTGCATTTCGATTTCTTTCGTTAATGCTTCATACTCTCTATTATTCTTTACCTCATCAAGTTGCTTATTATATCTTTCAATTAAACTTTCTGCATCCTTGATATTCGCTGTGTGAGATGAGATGATACTATTCATATCATTGATTGTTTCATCAAGTTTTGCAACTCGAGTTTCTAAACCTTTGATATCATCTTCAAGATCACTAACCTCCATAGGTAATGCACCCTTCAAGTTACTAATTTTATCAATTTCTGAGTCAATTAACTGAATTGCATAAAGTTGATTTAACTTTTCTTCTACTGTTAATTCTTTTGTTGCTGCCATAAAGTTCTTAATAATATTTTACTGGATTAGTCTCCACTTTCGTATAATGGGCTGCAAAGTTACTAAATTTATCCGTAATTATCTCTACTAATAAATCGATTGTAAATTGCTCAGTTTCATAGTGTCCTATATCTAAAATTACAATTTTATCATTAGCATCAAAAAATTGATGATACTTAAAATCGGAAGTAATAAAAACTTCACAATTTTCAGCTATTGCTTGATCGAGTAAAAAGCTACCTGAGCCACCACAAATTGCTATCTTTGAAACGCTAGATTTTAGCCATTTAGTATACTTGATAC
>CAYOIL010000086.1:6791-14052 GCA_964403985.1 uncultured Saprospiraceae bacterium | reverse complement strand
TGAGTATTTCTAACGAAGTAGTTGCTTTTATAAACTTGAAAATATGTGAAATTCTGAAACAGAATTGGTATCGGCTAGGCAATCTCGTACTCAGATTATTATTCTTTAGCTAAAAAATCTATTACTCTTGATACCACATCAGGAGATCTCATTTTATGTCCTAAGCCGTCAGTATACATTTTTTCTGCACTGGGCCAATTTTTTTCTAAGACTTTTGTATAAGAAAAAGGGACTTCCTTATCTTGTTTATCGTGAATATAAAGCCCGGGAATTTCAATGTTTTTAGTAAAATTATCAAGTGAATAGTAAGATGGTGCTTTGTATCGCTTCATAAATTCTTTGGTAATAAGATTTTTCGTACGATTATTGATTCCTAAAGCGTCGACATATATATCAACAAAATCAGTAGCTTCTCCGGGGCATGCAATACTGACTAGTTTTTCAAAGGCTTTTTTATTATAATCTTTTAAATAGTAAAAAAGCATAAAAGCTCCCAGCGAGTGTCCCACGGCATAATTAAAATCACCATATTGTTTTAAAAATTCATCTAGAACTTCACCATAGTGTGGAACATTAAGAATTTTACCTTTTGAATAACCTGAAGCTGGCGCATCAAAAGCATACACAGTATAATTCAACTCTTTTAGTTTCAGTATATATTTTATCCATCGGAAAGAATGTGATTGCCATCCATGCACAAGAAGAACTCTTTTACTACCATTTCCCCATTTATACACTTGGATATCCGGAAGACTTTCACTGCTCATTGTGCTTAGCTCCGCCGTCCGCATAAACTCTTTTTGTCTTTCAGAGAGTTTGATTTTAAAAGGCGTACAAAATAAATCGAATCCTTTTTTAGCAGCATATGAAGGTCGGAATATAGCCAAAATGTTTAGCCATATTCCGACCAATTTAATGTAAAGTTTTAATAACATAGTCTGTAAACAATAACTGGTAATTAAGAGTTTTAGAATTGAATAGGAAGTTCAACAATAGTTTTATCCCAAGCAAATACTAAGTGAACTAAAGAAGCTTTCTTTTCTTCCACAACTATAGTAAAATTTTCTACCGTTTCATTTAATACAGCTGTTTTAGCATTTACCGATAGCACATCTTTAGCTTCGTCTCTATCATACGGTCCGGCAGAAGGGAAGTCTTTACTGAAAATAAAATCCCAACTTCCATCTTTTAGATTAGCAAATAAAGCATATTTCCCGGCTTTCAAGTCTTTACCATTTATTTTCACATCTTGTGTAAACGTAATTTCTGTCGATTGATTTGCACCTAATCTCCACATTCCTGGCTTAAGTAACTCACCAAAAATATCTCTGTTATTTTTATACGGTCTGCTGTATAAAACAAGCATTAATGGAGTAATATTAGCTTCATCTCCATCCAAGTAATTCGTGTAAGAAGCTTTAGCAGGATATGTTATTTTATCCATAGGAGACTTATCAACTCCAGCAAAAACAACTGGATTTAAGCCTACTGGAATTTCGATTAACGTCTTATCCCACTGAACCATAAAATGAATCAAATTTGGGTTAATTTCTCTGAATCCCATAGACAATGCTTCCAACTCAGTTTTACTATTCTGAACCGGAACTTTAATACTTGCTACTCTTTTAGAAAGATCGATTTTTTCAGAACCCCAAATTCCGCTTTGAGTACTAAAATGCACTTCCCACGAATCCCTATTTACAGTTGCAGAAAGTGTATAAGTTCCTCGTGGTAAAACATCATCTCCTATAGCTACTGTTTGATAAAAACTAATTTCAGTTGCTTCATTAGCTCCCATTCGCCATGTTTTACCATAGGGTATTAATTCTCCGAAAATAGTACGGCCTTTTTTTAATGGACGACTATAGATTACTTTTGCCTTAGGTTCCATATTACGATCTTCACCGGATAGAAAATTCCTAAAACTAACTTGTCTAGGAAAATATTCCATATCCATCGTTGAAGCATCAACAGGAGTGAATCTAGGCTTTTCATCTTGAGCATTTAAACCTATAATTGAAGAGAGAAAACATAAAATAAATACGATCTTTTTCATTTGACTTTTTTAAGGAGGTGATCTAGATTGAAGTATACTTTATTGACCTGTTGCAAGACAACGTCACAAAGTATAGTTCGGGTTTAAAAACGCAAATGTAGGAAACTAGCACTCAGAAGAATGCTTATTTTATGTTATAATAAACTTAAGAAAAATTGATTTTTTACTTGTTTGAAACTTTGTCAAGTAAATCCTTTAACAGCAGGTAAATATCTGCTTTATCTTCAAGAGCAGCTTGTGGGATTACCGTCACAACTTTTCCTTCTGTATCAATAGCAAATAACCTTGGATAACCAAGCTCGATACCATAAGCAGCTTCGCCTAACAATTTACCATTCGTCAAAACTGGAAATTCTACTCCATTTTGTTGAGCAAGAAGAGTAGCTTCTTCTTTAGCTTCATCCACAAAACTTATGATTTGTAATTTTTCACTTTCTTCTTTCTGTAATAAATTAAGTGAATTCACATGCTGTAAACACGATGAACATTCACCATTCCAGAAGTAAACAAAAACTACTTTTCCTTTAAAATTTTTAAGAAAATATTCAGTTCCATTAATATCATTTGCCATAAAAGCCATAGGTTCTTTGCCTTCAAATGACATAATTAAATCTTGAGTAGGAGGCGAAAATTCATCAAAAGTAACTTGAAAATATTGCTGGCCTTCTTCTTGGGCTTTCGCCCAAAAACAAAGAAATAAAAAACTTAAAGTAAGTATAAAATTATTTTTCATATTATGAAATTCCTTAATATATAAAACGATTGTTTAAGCAGAACTATGTAATAATAACTTGTTTTAATGAACAAAAGTAAAATTAAACATAATTCTATTTTAACTCCTTTTGGGAGGAGTTCAAATTGTTAACGAAAGGAACGGCTAGCAAGTTGCATCTCGACCACATAATTTTAACATTTGACACTTATTGTATATTTCTTAAAGTGGAAGTTTTCCATTTTTTGGGCGAAAGCCCTGTAATCCTAAAAATACTTTTACTTCTGTACAAACAGGATTTGAAAAGCATTCCTTTAATGCATATGCATTTTGTCCATCTTAAAAGGAACTACCGTTCTTTCTTTACCAATAACATCCTTTTTACCCTCTTCAATTATATAATACTTATTCACTTCTAAATTCGAAAATGACTCCAAGGTGTTTTCAGAATTAGGCCATTTTATATCAACTCGTTTTACTACTTCAGCTTGCCCTACTCCAACTAAAAGTTCAAGAGAATTACTTCCAAAACTAGAGCCCGAGTCAATTCTTCTATAGACTTTTCTTTCCTTCCCGTTTTCTTCAAAGACTATTTGTAATTTAGCTCCTATCGCAAGTTTATTGCTTTTAGTTCCTACCAATTTCAGCGTTACGCTGTTATTTTCATTTCCTGGATTATGAAAGAATGCATTTTGAAAAACATCACCTGCATAAGCACCGCCCATGACCGCATAAACGTCCGCATTACCATCTCTATCTACATCCGAAATACTAATTCCATGCCCTTTCTGTATATGTGACATTCCTGAAGCATGTGAAACATCAAAAACATCTTTTCCTCGATCATTTAAGAACACTTTATTAGGTACAATACTAAAAAAAGATGGATCTCCAGTACCTAAATAAAAATCAAGCCATCCATCATTATTTAAATCTCCAAAGTTGCAGCCCATAGTGTACATCGCCTCAGTCATTCCTATTTTTTCATGAATTTCTTCAAAACCATTACTCCCTTTATTCAAGTACAATAATGTTTCTCCACCTGTATTAACACCTTTTATATTTAAGGCAAAATCCGCCGCAGGTTTGTATACTTTACTTTTAAAAGAGGACACCATAATATCAAGACTTCCATCATTATCAAAGTCAAACATCATTGTAGGAAACGAATGTGTAGGCTTTGTAACATTCATCCTTTTCCCTACCTCCATAAATACTGGAATTCCATTTTCGTTTAATCCCCGATTTAAATATAATAGGTTGTCACTACCTAAACTCGAAACATAAATTTCGTCCCAGCCGTCATTGTTTAAGTCCCCAACACTTATACCTTTAAAATATCCTATCTCTGTTAATCGTGCTTCTTTACCTACATCAATGAAATTCTTTCCTTGCTTATTTAGCCATAATTGTGTTGGGAAAACTCCTCCATTTCCTGATTCGTTAAAAACGATAAGATCAAGCCATCCATCCTTATCCATATCCACCCATTCACAGGCTTGAGTTGGGGTATGAGTCGTTAAGCCAACAGATAAAGTGACATCTTCGAATCCTGAGCCTGTGTTTTTTAACAATGTATTCGGAATTTTACCTTTTGCTAACATCCATGCACCTCTAATGATATAAATATCTATCAAGCCATCGTTGTTATAGTCTGTTTGTTTAACATTTAATCCGCCAGTATGTCCATTCAATCCTTTTTTCTTTGTTTGATTTGAAAATCCTCCATTCCCATCATTTTCATAATAAATAACTTCATCACTGAAGCCCCATGATGTACAAAAAATATCCAAATCACCATCGTTATCAAAGTCTTCAATTAAAACTGAGCCACTTAATAAATCGTGACCTATACCCATGTTTGATGCCTTATTATCAAATCGTCCAATCTTATCTGAATTCTTTTGAAAATATGAGGGAGGTAATAAAAAATTCGCAGGAACATTACTCGGATATTCTCCTAGCGTCATGTAGGCTAGATTTAGAATCCAAATAGCTTCAGCATTTTTGGGATTAGAATCTAATACTTCCTTTAGATATTGAATTGCCTTTCGTGATCCAGTCTGCAATTCATGAATTCCATCCGACTGAATTGGCACTATACAAGATTCGTGATTGTGTTTTTGAATACAATTTTCTTGTTCTCCGAGTCTCATATTTGCAATAGCTAATACTTGTTTAATATAAATTATTGTTTGTTCTTTGTTTGCTACATCTGCGTTCTTAACATCCTCTAACACATTTTCCAAAACTTCTATTGCAGGTTTTGTATCCCCACTGTTGATCTTTTCTAAACTATACTGTATTAGTAACCTAAGTTTACCTAATCCTACTTCATTTTTAGATTGCTGTAAATAATTAGCTGCTCTTACCTCGTTAAACCAATAATCTATACTTAAAGGGTCTAAATTTTCTTGAGCTTCTTTGACTAAAGGAATCGTCGAAAATTCATTGACTGTGGATTTTTCTTGATCTTGCCCACAGGAAATGAAAATGAATGTTAATAATAAAAGGAAGTATATAAATCTCATTATTCTATTTATTTATAGGCTATTTTTAATCTTTAAAGGTAATTCATTCAAGTGTGAAATTTGCCAATCTGCTGTTGTAGCAATAGACAAATAGTCTTTCATTTCCCACTTGTTTTTAATCCAGCACGTATACATCCCAGCAGCCTTTCCGAATTGCATATCACTCAATGTATCTCCTACCATAATTGACTTTTTAAAATCAATTTCTGGATAATCTTTTTTTGCTGTAAATGCCATTCCCGGACGGGGCTTTCGCCCAAAAGCTTCATAAACTGCAAGACTAGGATCATAATATATATTATCAATCCTTCCATCAAAATACTCAATAACTTGAATCATTCTGCTGTGTATCTCAGCTAAATCTTCATGAGTCATTAACTCTTTATCGATACCTTGTTGATTCGTCACAATAAAAATACGCCCAAAAATATTGGAACATTCAGCTATTGCTTTGGGGACACCCTCTATAAAAGAGAAGCTTTCCCATGAAGTAACATAGCCGTCTATCCTTTTATTTATCGTTCCATCACGATCAAGGAATAATGTCCAGTCAGGTCCTATTTCAGAAATATTAAGCAAATAAAATTCTTTCTACTTTTTCGCAAATGATATGACCTAGTATCATATATGCCTCTTGAATCCGAGGTGTATTCATTGATGGAATTTTAATTAAAACATCGGCTAATGCATCTAGTTTACATTCTTTTTCGCCAGTAAAACCTACTACTTTTATTCCAAGCTCTTTCGCTTTTTTACTGGCCCGAATTATATTCTCAGAATTCCCAGAAGTTGAAATCGCAAACAACATGTCGCCTTTTCTACCTTTCGCTACCAATGCTCTTTCATAAATCGTTTCGAAATCATAATCATTTCCAACTGCCGTAATATAAGATGTGTTTACATGTAATGCCTCTGCATCTAAGGGCTTCCTATTAAGAGTAAATCGACCTGAAAACTCAGCAGCCAAATGTTGAGCATCAGCAGCAGATCCTCCATTACCACAAATCAACAATCTCCCATCTCCTTTAAATATCTCAACTAAGTCTTCTATAATTATAGTCATCTTAGAATGCAAGATCTCATCATTTTGCATCGCACTTACGACGTCTTGATGTTCTTCGATATATGATTGAATATTCATCTTCATTTCTTTGCTTGACTTTAAAGTATCCCTAGAATTTTATGCGTTTGAATAGATAATTTCCATTTGGGATTTGACCGAATATATTTTATTGCTTGGTCTGTATAATCTTCAACAGCCTCACTATCCATTGGTTGCAAATAAAAGTTTTCAAAATTCCATGATTCACAATCTTCAGGCATCATGTTCGGTTGAGGAAATACTAACTTCAGTTCATTCCCTTCTTTCAATATAACTTCTGAATTGGCCTTAGGACTAACACATACCCAGTCTATATTATCAGGTAATATTACTGTTCCATTGGTTTCTATCGCAATAAAACAATTCTGTCTATGTAATTCCTTTACGAGATTTTCATCTAATTGAAGTCCAGGCTCTCCGCCAGTAAATACTACAAAACATTGATCATTTTCATTCGGCCATAAAGATCTTATGACACCAACTAATTCTTCAGCAGAATATTTTCCACCGAGTTCACCATCCGTACCAACAAAGTCTGTATCACAAAATTGACAGATCGCTTTATGTCGATCTTGCTCTCTCCCACTCCACAAATTACATCCTGTAAATCTAGCAAATACAGCAGCATGGCCCGTGTATGAGCCTTCTCCTTGAAGGGTATAATATATTTCTTTTAGCTTATAATTCACGAAACTTTATTATCTACAATTCCTTTTGACTCTCTTAACAAATGATGCATTTCGGCGCAAAGATAAACTTCCTATTTCTTACTCTCTTTATAAAAATGCAAAATATAGAAATTCTTAGCGTTACCCTATGGTAGAATTTTATACTTATGGGGCATATGCAGTATGTTTATC
>CAYOIL010000086.1:5591-6781 GCA_964403985.1 uncultured Saprospiraceae bacterium | reverse complement strand
ACCTATTATTATCCACCTGTTTTATTTCAGGAGGTTTAAAAAGGTTTACTTTTCCAACGTTCGATTTCTGAAAGAAATCAAGCAAGAGACGAGTTCTAGAAACAAAATAAAGAATCTTCTTATTTTATTAATGAGACTTCTAGCCATTGCTAGTATAATCTTAGCTTTCGCTCAACCCTTCCTTTCTAGCGGTGACACTATTAAAAGTGGAACTAAAGGTGTTTCAATTTATATTGATAATTCTTTTTCTATGAGTGCCGAAGCTGATGATGAATCATTACTTCAGCGTGCAAAGAAAAAAGCAATAGAAATTGTAGAAGCTTACAATGAAACAGATAAAATTCAAATATTGACATCGGATTTTCTAGGTAAACATCAACGTTTTGTTTCGAAAGAAGAAGCTAGAGGATTGATTGACGAAATTGAAAAAAGTCCAGCCGCACGTGAATTAAACAGAGTAATTGACAGAAGTAAACAAGCTATGAAAACGGAGTCATTCGACAATAAGTTTGTTTATCTTATCAGTGATTTTCAAAAAAACATTTCTGCCGACATTCAAAATGATACTACCTTAAATGTAAGTTTAATTCCTCTTCAAGCTGTGAAAGAATCCAATGTAAGTATCGATACTGCTTATATCGAAAGTGGCGTTGCCATTATGAATCAAGCAAATACGTTGATGATTCGACTTCGAAATCATGGAGAAGAAAAAGCAGAAAACATAAGACTTTCACTAAACTTGGACGGGAGAGAAAAACCAGTAGGAAGTTTTGATATCGAAGAAAAAGCATCTCTATTAGTTCAAGCAACATTCACCCCGAGTAAAACTGGATGGCAGAAAGGAAGTCTAAAAATCACTGACTTTCCTATCGTTTTTGATGACGAATACTTTGTAAGCTTTTACGTAAATGAAGAAGTTAATATTCTATCTATAAATCAAAATAGATCCAATAAATATGTTGATGCAGCATTCAAGTCATTACCATATTTTAAGCAAACTAATGCTTCAGTTTCTAATGTGAGATATGATGATTTCAATGAGTACGACCTCATCTTATTAAACGATATCAACAATTTATCATCGGGTATGATAAATGAAGTAAAACAATATGTAGAAACGGGTGGAAACGTATTAATTTTTCCTTCTGCGAATGGAGACAAGTCCAGTTATAATTCACTTTTGGCCACTT
>CAYOIL010000086.1:0-5581 GCA_964403985.1 uncultured Saprospiraceae bacterium | reverse complement strand
CTTTAAAAGCGAGTCAATTAGGTGAATATGTATCGGCAGAAAATGAAGTCAAAACCATCAACACGAATGAATTTATTTTCGATGGTGTTTTTGAAAAGAAACAAGCTTCAAATCTTAGACTACCGGAGACAAGTGGCAACTATACTTTGAACAGTATTAATACAAGGCCAAGAATTAGTCTTTTGAAATATAAAGATGGCAAGGAGTATTTAGTGAAAAATCGATTTGGGAATGGATATGTTTATTTATCTGCTGCACCATTAAATAACACCTTAAACAATCTAGTTAATAACGCAGAAATATTTGTTCCTATGGTCTACAAAATGGCCTTAAGTTCAGCTTCTTCTGGGAAATTAGCTTATACGATAAACAAGGATAGAGTACTTTTTACAAATGAAAGAAAGAATTCTTCTGAAGAAAACTTCCAACTAGAAGGGCCGTCTATTTTTATCCCTGGACAATTCAATAGAGGGAAAGAAACGATGTTGGACCTAGGAGATCAGATAAAAATGGCGGGTTTTTATGACCTTACATTGAATAAAGAAACAAAGGAAACGTTTGCTTTTAATTACGATCAGAGAGAATCATTATCAGATTACTATTCGATTGATGATTTAAAAGAAACATACGGTAACAAATTCAATATATTCGACAATGCTTTGCAAGCCAATTTTACTGGATTGATTTCGGAAAATGCGGCAGGAAAAAGTTTATGGAGATACTTTTTAATTGGATGTTTAGTGTTTTTGTTACTAGAGCAATTGATTATTAGATACCTAAAAAACTAGCTAAAACCAAGAGTTCATGAGATATCTCATTAAAAATGCCAAGATTGTCACTCCTGAAAAAACAAGTCAAAGGAGAGATATATTAATTGAGAAAGGAATAATAACTCGCATAGAAAAAGGAATAGAAGACGAAAAAGCGAAAACAATAAGTTCAGCTAATCTTCATGTTTCGGCAGGCTTTGTAGATATAGGCACATTCATAGGAGAGCCAGGATACGAAGAACGAGAGACAATAGACAATATAACTGAAGCGGCTACAAAAGGAGGCTATACGCATTTAGCACCATTTCCCAATTTAGATCCAGTTACTGACAATAAATCATCTGTAAGATTTCTAAAAGAAGCATTCAATTCAAATAAAATAGTTGTTTTACCGATAGGATCTATTAGCAAGAAAACTAATGGAGAGGACATATCGGAAATGATTGACATGCATAAATTTGGTGCAGTAGCATTTAGTGATGGTCACAAAAGCATTCAAAGCACAGGACTCGTTCTTAGAGCATTGGAATATGCTAAAACATTTGATGGATTAGTGATTCAACATCCTAAGGATATTTCTCTTCAAGGTAATCACATGATTCACGAATCAACTACTTCAGTTTCACTTGGTTTACCAGGGATACCTTCCGAGGCTGAATCTATTATGTTGAAGCGAGATCTAGATTTAGTAAATTATAGTAAATCTAAAATTTGCATTCACAATATAAGTACTAAAGAATCTTGCCAAATTCTTAAGAAAGCGGCGAAAAAGGTAAAAGAAAGTATAATTTATTCTTCTGTACCTGTTATGAATTTAATACATACAGTAGAAGAATTAGACACTTTCAACCCATTGTTAAAGGTTTTACCTCCTCTTAGATCGCAAGAAGACAAGAAAGCTTTACTAAAAGCAGTGAAAGCTGATGTTATAGATTACATAAGCAGTAATCATAGGCCAGTTGATCCGGAACATAAAGACTTAGAATTTTTCCGAGCATCTTTTGGGGCGAGTACATTGGATACTGTATTTTCTAGTTTGCTTACTTATGCAATGGACGAACTAGGCATAAATACAATCATTGATAAAATAGCCCATGGACCAAGAAGGGTTTTGGACTTAAGCCCAAATAAAATAGAAAAAGGAAGTAGAGCTGATCTATGTATTTTCGATCCTTCATTGGAATATGAGCTTTCCTCGTCGAATATTCATTCTAAGTCAAAGAACAATCCGTATATTGGGGGAAAATTAAAAGGAAAAGTTATTGCTACAGTTTTGGGCGATAATATAACTCTAAACCCATAAGTTTATAAATATGAAAATTATACTCAAAAATGGCTTAATGCTTGCGGCCTCGTTATTACTCTTTTATGTGCTATTTTACTTTATAAATCCAGCACTGAATATGAACATGGCATTATCGTTTTTACTTCCTGTTGTCCTTGGAGGTTTCTTTGTAAGAAAAGCGATTATAGAAGATAGAAAAAGTAGAGATGGTTCGATTTCATTTGGAGAAGCTTTTGCCACTGGTTTTGGGACAATTGCTTTGGGGACAGTTCTATATATGGTTTTAACTTTTGTTCATTTGAAAGTTGATCAAGAATACAATGATTTTGCAATGGAATTAGCAAAAGAACAAGCTGTTGATGCAATGGAAAAAATGGCTTCTTTTATGAATATGAAAGGAGAAGACTTTGACAAAGCTATGGAAGAAGTGAATAATCAAAATTTCGAACTTGGAATAGGTCAATTTACGCTGGGTTTATTAGTTAATCTTATCTTCCCAGGAGCATTGATTGCTTTACTTGGTGCCGCCATAATAAAAAAACAATAACATATGAACCTATCAGTGGTAATTCCTCTTCTGAATGAAGAAGAATCTCTTCCTGAACTACTGGAATGGATTGTGCGGGTCATGGCCCAAAATAATTACACGTACGAAGTGCTTTTTGTCGATGACGGAAGTACAGATACGAGTTGGGAAGTAATCCAGCAACTAGCCAGTAAAAATGAACATGTTCGAGGTATAAAGTTCCGAAGAAACTACGGTAAATCAGCTGCACTGAATCAAGGATTCCAGGAGTGTAATGGAGATGTAATTATCACAATGGATGCTGATTTACAGGATTCTCCTGATGAAATTCCGGATTTATACAAAATGATTACTGACGACGGATTCGATTTGGTTAGTGGATGGAAACAAAAGCGTTTTGATCCCATTACTAAAACGATTCCTACTAAGTTATTTAATGCGGCGACTCGAAAGATGAGTGGAATTGAATTAAACGACTTCAATTGCGGATTAAAAGCCTATTCTTCCAATGTAGTTAAAAGCATAGAGGTTTATGGTGAAATGCATCGTTATGTGCCTGTAATAGCGAAATGGGCAGGTTTCAAAAAGATAGGAGAAAAAGCGGTACAACATCAAGCGCGAAAGTATGGAACTACGAAGTTTGGTTTGTCGAGATTTATCAACGGATTTTTGGATTTATTGTCCATCTTTTTTATTGGTAAATTCGGAAAAAGGCCGATGCACTTTTTTGGAGCGATGGGAACATTTTTATTTGGCATAGGATTTTTCAGCGCTTTATATATTGGCGTTATGAAATTAATCTCGCTAAGTAAAGGAGCGAAGAGCATCTTAGTGACAGATAATCCATTTTTCTTTATTTCGCTTACGTGTATTGTCTTAGGAACGATGTTGTTCTTAGCTGGATTTTTAGGAGAATTGATTTCTAGAAATTCATCGGGAAGGAATAAGTATCATGTGGAAGCTAGATTGTGAGAAGAGGGGTAATTTTTTGCTTTTAATGCTCTGGTTGTATATCATACTGCAAGGTTAATTCGTCCTCTTGAATGAAGTCAATTAGGCTCTACTCAAACTCCTTTATTTTGAATTGTATTTCATTTTTCTGTTTGCCAGTCAAGACTCTTAAGTTTTATGGTTAAGTTAAATTTTCGAAGTTTCTTTTATTGATAGGACATAGCGGATGATAGAAAGCATTGCCGTTAGCTTTGTTAATTACTGCTCTCTTCCTCTCCGATAAAATTAAAAATTTTCTTCTTTATTTTCTGAGGATTTGGAGGTGGGCAGTCTGGGGAATTACAGATTACGGTGGTTATAGATTCAGTGCCGTCGCGTTAGCAGGCATGGAATTCTATATAATGTTAGATTGCATTTTTAATTTGGTGCTCTATAATCATATCCTGTAATTTTCAAACTGTCGTTTTGATAATGGTATGTTAGTTGTTCAACCATGCTTTTGTCGTCTAAAAACGTAAAGCACACAACATAAAACCCTGTTTCGTTAATTCCAGGCATTGATTCATAGTATTGTTTACAGAGCAAAACTCTCTCTCCGCCTTTATCTGTGATTCCTTCCCTTCCTTTGATTGATTCAAAGAAGTTGGATTTTGTAGTTCGTTCTCTTAAAATGGAAGAGGAGCTTTTCCAGAACGAGTCGGTATTGCCGTTATCAAGGTCTGCGAATTTTTCAATTGTTACTTTAATGGCCTTGTCGAAAATTTGTTTGTCTTGAACTTGCCTGTCTACTTGTTGATTTACCGTTCTTTCGAAGTAGTCTATAATCCGTTCCTTATGTTCAATAGCTTCGTTGCTTAAAGTCAATCGAAAGGACACATCTTTGTTATTCTCTTGTACAAAGTATTGCCAACTTATATTCTTAAATACTTCCGCGGATAAATCTGGAAATTCTGTCTGTAAAAATGCTTGAAATTTATAATTGAGAAGATCAATTCCCAATTGTACATTTTCTTCTTGAGTTTCAAATTGATCTAATGTTTTTAGAATAATCACTTCGTTCTGATTAACGGAACAACTCAATACAATTAGGCTTATGACTACAATACTTAATATTTTTTTCATTTGGAATTCTTTCTGATTTATTAGTCTTTAATGCAAGCTAACATCATTACACCAACACAAGTTACACATATATCCCTTATATCCATACAACACCATATCATCACACTAAACATTAAAAACACAATCCTCCTCTTCTATTCAAAAATGTATCCGTATATATAAATCTTATTTACCACTCCACCTTCAAACCTATGCCATTAGCGTTCAAATTTACATACATATTATAGGCTCTTTGCTTTTCATAGATCGTTCCCAAAGACGAATTATATAAGTCCAATGCCTTTACTGATTTCTTATTCGAATCTATTTTTAATGGAATAGAGGCCATTATTAAAGCTACACTACTTCCTGCTATGATATATGTTGTTTGTTGATTTCGATAAACACCTCCTAATTGAGCCCCGAAAATAAAACCCGAAGCAAACAGAAGTCCTCTTGAAAAATTCTTACTGAAAAGAGCTTTCTTCATCAATTCTTGCTCAGGGCTAGATTCTATCATTATATCATCTACCATTTTTCGCATTGAAATTAACTCGCCTTCTTGATAGAATTTATTTCCTCGAAATACATCTTTCCGAAAAGTAATTTCTTGAGCATGTGAAAGAGTAAAAAAGAAACTGCAAAGTATCGTAAGTACACAAGTTTTAATCATGATTGTTTTTTTAAGTTTTTTATTTTAAGTCATTTTCAATAACACTTATATTAATATACTTTTCAAGGCACTAAAGTACCTTGGATATATCACACGAAAATAACATTTTATATTTAATTTCTAAGAGAGTTTAAGCTCCTTAAACTTCCCTCTCTTTCTCTACCACGCTTTCGTACAGATTCAACGAAAACACCATCCAACTTAAAATAAGGAGGATAAGTATTGTAGTTCCCCCAAAAAACTAGACTGGTACTTAAGTTTGATAAAACTTTATA
>CAYOIL010000085.1:13446-14197 GCA_964403985.1 uncultured Saprospiraceae bacterium | reverse complement strand
ATTGTCTGCACGCCATCGCGAAACGGCGGCCATTTGTTCGCGCCGAGCTGATAGTCACCCTCGCCTGTAAGCACATCGTCTTGTGTTGAGTACAGGATCCAGCGCAGGCCGGTCAACTCGTTATGCCACTCGTCGCCGTCCGTGAAATCAGTCGGGCGCGTCGGGCCATAGTGCAAGGTATTGCCACCGCGTCGAGCGATGGCGAGCATCGAGCGGAATACGGCAAAGTGCGTTGTCGTATTCCAGTCAACTTCAACGTATCCAGCGCCCTCAGTGAACACACTGATATCAGGCGTTTGCGTCGTTGCTGACTGCGCAAGGTTTGCAGGCGTAATCCAGACATCGCCGCGGTTTCCATCGCCGGGCTCAGCCAGGGATACGCGGACAATGCTGCGCCCGTCAGGCTGATCGGCGAAGAATGAATCGAAGCTGTTGCCAAACACGTCCTCTGCCGTCTGCGAGCGCGGCAAAAATACAACCGTGTGCGCGTCAGCCCATTCGTTCGGCTGCTCGGTCGAGCCCTCGTAGTAACTGCGCGTCAGTCGCTGCGAGGGTGCCTCGCCGCGATGCGTCACGGTTGATGCCTCGGCGACCTCGGCCACGCTGACGGATGCTCTGCCGGGGCGTGCGACAAGCCTGGTTGAATTAAATAACCATGGCGTCCCGCGCGTCGGGTGAATGATGAGCACATGACCGCGCCCACCACCTGCACCTGATGCGCCCTCGGTGCCGTTCTTTGTGGCCAACGCAC
>CAYOIL010000085.1:8762-13436 GCA_964403985.1 uncultured Saprospiraceae bacterium | reverse complement strand
CGCAGGACCGCCCGACACGTCCATCGATCCGTTGCCGACAAAACCGGACCCCGGATCGCATACGATCTTGATACCGATACCTGAGCGCCCGCCGTTCGATCCCGCTAATGGACCTGTATCGGTCGCTAGGCTCGAGCGATCCGCTGTCGGCTCATCGGTTAGTCCCTGAAAAAACGACGCATCACCGCCATCACCGCCGGAGCCCGATAGCGTCGGGGGCAGGCCGATGATGCGGCCGCGCTCAACAGTGAGCACATCGGCGATCTGACGCTGCGCATGCGTGCGAACTGCTGGAGGCTGCGAGCGTATATACCGGTGCACAATGCCTTGCGGGTCGCCGGATGAATTCTCGAATCGCGATGTCTCGACGTACACGCTGCCACCGGCTGCTGGCGCGGGAGTAAACCCCGGAACCCCATTGCCACCTGCGCCCGATGACGCGCCGGCCCCGCCCGCATAGCCGCGAGCGAAGCCACTGAAATCACTACCCCACTCGACTGTCTTCGCCCAGAGCTCAAGATCCCCGTTGCCAGTCATGCTCCCTGGCCAACCTTCAGGTAGGCGGACATTCCCCAGGTGGTAGTACTTGCGCTGTAGCTGGATCGTCTGCACCAGCGATGCAACACCATCCGCCGACACCATGAGCGGCGTACCGCCCTCCGTGTATTCAGCATCATCAAGCGGCACATCGCCGCCCTCAGTCAACCCCTTGGGCAGCTTGCGAAAGCCCACCAGATCCCACGACAGACGTCGATCCTCTTGATTGATCGTCACGCTACCGATCATCATCGGCTCATCGAGCTTGTCAGCCCCTGCGCCCACTGTCTCGTAGTCGTATGGCTGCAGCCGTGCTCGCAGCACCGTACCCGGTAGATGGTGCATCATCGACCACACCGGATTGACTGAAATACGCTTGACGGGTCGCACATAGCGAGCACTCAAGAACCGAGCCTCGGCGTTGACTTGCGACTCGGTGGATCGGCCTGTAGTCAGGTATGGCGACTTGACAACAACCGGCTCAGTGGCGTCCGTCTCCTGAAAAGCGGCGGGCTCGATGAATTCGTTGATGTTGCGAAAATCACCCGACACCGGATCTTGATTCCAGTGGATCTGCACACCTGTTGCAGTGTCGCTACTGTCGTGTGTCAGCTTCCCAGTGTCTGCGCTGTAGACGTGGCGCTCATCGAGAACAAAGGCAGGCACGCCGGCCTGGCCGATAGGTGTCGGCACATACTGCAGGGCGCCACGCGCACTCGGCGGCATGATGCCCATTCGAGCCAAGCAATGCTCTTGCACAAACGACTTGGCCTCTTGGCTCTCCATGCCGCGATACGTGCGCCGACGCTCATCTGCGTATTGAACAAGGCTTGCGACCTCGATCCAACGCGTATCAAGCCCCAGCCCCCAGGGGAACACCCGGCCGTCGAGCGTCGTGCTGCAATACGCTGCCAGAGTCATCGAAAGCGGATGCTCTTCGGCATACGGCACAGCCTTGATTTGCGGCCTGCTCGACACCTCCTTGGACTCATCGACAGGGTGCGCAACCGGCGTCGTACCAAACAGCCCATGTACGACGTTCTCAAGCGTGACGGTCTCTATGACGGAGCCATCAGCAAGCGTCGTTGTGATGCCGGTCCGACTCCAGCCGGTCCACGAAATGAACTCGTCATCGATATTGCCGATAGCGCGGCGCTCATTTGGATGCCCGATGTAGTCCGAGCCGTGATCCCACGCCCAATCAAGAGCCGCCATAGTCTCGTCAATCGTCGCATCGGCAGATGTCGTGATGTAGACGTACGCCTCGGTATCAGTGACGCTCATCGTGCTCATCAGCCGCACCGATCTCTCGGTGAATATCTTTTGCTCTGTAAACCGACTGACATCCTCGCAAGTGATGCCGTACACAAAATGATCCAGCTCGATGGATTTTCTGATCTGCCACGTCCATCGCAGCGCACGCTCTCGGGCCGCTTCACTGGCTATCGAATCGCCGCGCTCAAATACGTAATGCTGCAAAAGCCCGCCGAACAGCTGAAAGCCATTGCTGACCTTTTGTTGCATCCAGTCAGCCAGCTCGCGCTTGTAGTCGAGAAAGCGATAGACCCCGCCCGAGACGGCCGCCTCGCCCGTTGTCAGGCCCGGCGTGATCGTGATCGACGGTAGGCCGTTGCGGGCAAGTGGCGCATCGATCTGATTGGCACCGGCAGGAAGCTGAGAGAGATCAACGTCCTCGTCAGTCAGCCAAATTGATTGACCGGGCGCTATCGTCGCAAGGAATGCGTGCTGCTCATTCTCGGGCGGTGGCGAGCGCAGTAGCGCAATCGGGTCAGGCCACTGCGTAATGCTTGCTGTGAGCCTTTCCAGTTGTTCGGTTGTGAGAGCCATCAGTCAGGCGCAAACCGAATCAAGCGCGGCGTTGTGGTGCTGACGCTTGGTAACAAGAGCCGGACGCTGTCGCCGCGAAGATCATCACTCAGCACCGTGGCGTCATCGCCGTACTCGTCGATGATCCACGTGCCGGGGCCTACTGCCTCCGGGTTTTCGAGGTAGTAGACAATCTCGCCCGATGTCGCGCCTTGGCGGTGTCGTATGCCGAAGCCGAGTGTTGGTGTGTAGCCGGGTAATGATGCCGTGCCGGTTTCTGTTCCTGTGCCTGCCGTCGAGCCATCTGCCGCCGTAGCAACACCGTTGATTGACATCGGCAACGTGTCGGGATTGTCGGTCAGCAGAGGCCGAGCCTCGATGTAGTCAATCTCTACTGAAACCGTGTCAGCGTGCGCGGGCAGCGAGTTGCCAGCCTGAACGATCTGCCGAGCCAGTTGCCTTGGGTACAGGCCATCGCGCGCAAGGTTGCAAATCAAGACGTGGCGCATGTAACGCGTAGATCCATCAGGATGCTGCTGCCGTCCAACAACTTCCGCTGTGTTTGCGCTTGTCATCACCGGGTTGTACGGCTCGGCAGAGTCCACCGCATACAACGGCAGGCCATTCTGAATCTCGTCAGTTGTCGAAACAACATGGGTGTACACGCCGTCTACAAAGAACGCGATCCGGTCGGGGAACACGTCATAGCCCGATTCGCGCCACTCGCTTCGCAGGTTTTTACCGATAGGAATCGTCAACGGATCGCTGTCGCTTGACCCTTGCGCTGTGCCCGCAGGATGAGCATGAACGGTCTGATGAATTGAGGTTGCAGACTCTCCGAAGTTTTCGTCTCCGTCGATCTCGTGAAGAATGCCGCCTCCATTGGGCCTCGCCGGTCTGTACGTTGTGTTGGCGCTTGCAAGCGGCTCGCCGTTGATATCAGCGTCATAGGGAATGTCTTGCAATGACCAGAGCGCTGCCGGAAAGATAGCGCTGTTCTGTCGTATATCAGACGATGAACCGTCCGCTCCGTAAGGAGTCTTGACCCTTGCTCTGAAGCGGCCAAACGACAATGCGAAGCGACCATAGGTACTCAACATGCCAGAGACATATTTAGCCCGAGCGTCGTAGGAATCGCCTACGTAGTTGCCAGATGCGTCAACCAGGGGAGTCTTTACACGCGCCCATTCATACTCGGCAGCATCGCCTGCGTCTACAGGCCGGGACGTTATCGTGAGAACGCCTCCGCTGACACTGAAAGGGGACCAGCCGCTCGGGTTCGGCTTTCGTGTGTCGTCATACACAGCAGTCTCATAGTTGATCGCTGCGTGAACGAAGTTATCACCCGCTCTGTTGCCCTCATCCGAGCCGTAGGTAAACCCGTTCTGCGCCATGTTGGCGTGTATAAATCCTTTTTTCCACTTGCCGGTTCTGTTGCCTGGGGTGCTACTGGTTTCAATATCCAGCGAGTCAAAGTCATCGCGAAAGCCATCGCCAAAATGACTCTCAGCAATGACCGGATCGCCAACGCTTATCGAGTCCCAGACTGCCACTATCGCGTCCTATTCGCTATCAACTCAAACCGCACGCTTCCGGCGCGACGATTCGGCACGGATATCTGCACCGAACGCGATTCAAGGCTGACATCATGCGTTTCGTTGAAGTGAGGCAGGGCACTCGGGTCATACGTCACTATCTGTCCATCAGCCGCTGCATAGAAAAACCGCTCGAAGTCATCAACTGTTGCAAGCCCGCTCCCGTCATCAACCACGAGTACATGCCGGACCAGAATCGAGAAACGTCGCTGCGTCCAGAACAACGTAGACTCGCGCGCACCAATACCGTCGCGATCAACGCGAGACGTGATCAGCGTCGGCCTGTCGGCTTGCGCCGGCACAAACAGGATGTTGTGCACGCCACCGGTTGGCGTGATCAAGTCCTCGCGCCGAGTGTCACGGTAGGCAATACCGCAAACAGGCATTAGACCGCCACCTGCTGATCAAAGTAGTTAACGACGATCTCGGCATCCTCGCTGATCGTGATGTCGCTGTTGCGACGGGCGCGCTCGGAGTCCTCGAGGTACTGCTGATAGCGTTGCTCTTGCGGTGTGCCTGGGGGCGAGTACACGTTGAACACGACAGACTGTGATCCGCTCTCGTTAGCCGCCGGCTGACTGGTGTCGATAGATGACACGGACGATGCGCCCGAGGATGCTGTGTCTACCGAGCCTGAGCCACCGACAGAGGCCACCGAAGCCTTGCCGAACTCTGCGTTATTGATCGATGCGATCTGAGCCGCACCCTGTAGTCC
>CAYOIL010000085.1:7074-8752 GCA_964403985.1 uncultured Saprospiraceae bacterium | reverse complement strand
CAATCCAACTGTGGCAGCTGCTGCAAGGTTCGCCGGGAATGGCAGCTCGAGCGCCTTGGCGATACCTGTGGCTATTGAGACCGTGGCGTTGGCAAGGCCCACCGCCTTGTTGATCTTGAACCACTTTTTACTGTGCTGCGCGAGAGTAGAGAGCGCGCCGCTGGTTTCGTTTGCAAGAATCTGCAACCGATCCGAAGCGCCGGACTCCTGAAACAACGTCCATGTGTCTTCGAACTGCTTGGCGGCGGCCTCTCTGCTGCCGAAGTAGGATTCATAACGCTCTTGTGAGTCAGCAAGGCGCTGTGCCTCGGCCTCGTTGGCAGCGATTGCCGCTTCTGATCGTGACTCTTGGTAGGCAAAATAAGCCTCGGCCTGACGCGCTAACGACTCGAGAACCTGGTCCTCGCCGGTGTCGATGTCGGGCTGATCGACTCGATCATCTGCGCCGGCAATCGGATCATTTGCAGCAGGGGGCAAGGCTGTCGGAGGGTCGAGAAACGAGCCGGGGGCGCCGCTGCCGGTTTCATCAAGAATGCCGCCGAACGATCCAGCGGCCGTTTGCAGTGCGCTGGAAAGACCGAGCAGTGCGTTGGATGCGGATTCAGTGAAGCCCGCTGCGTTGGATGTGGTGTCGCCGAGCTCTGCGAGCCTTGCCTCGACTTGCTCGATCTCTGCAACAATTTGCTCGGGGTCGTCATAGAACAGCTTGTTGGCGCCGGAAAACAGGCCGCCAAGAAAGGCCTCGTTCTCGCCGATGTTGCGAAGCTCTGTCTGCAGCTCGAGCAACCGCTCTTGCAGCTCTTCGGCCTCACTTGCTGGCCCACCAAAGAACCCTGCAATCTTGTTGAAGTTGACCTCAAAGGTATCGCTGACCGATCCAAGCAAGCCGCCGATCAACGCGCCCTTCTTGCCGAAGATCAGATAACCCAGTACGCCGTACTCGACTATCTCCTCGCGCCCGTCAATGAACGCAAGCGCCCGACCGATTGAGCCCGTCAGTGACGAGAATCCCTCGAGCCCTGCGACTACAAGATTGTCGAGCGTGCGCTCTAGCTGCTCTGTCTGTGTCGCGCTGCTGAATAGTTGATCTGCAACCGCTTTGATGGCCGGGGCCATGCGTGCGGTAAATCTCTGGCCGATGATCGACGTCGCAGCACCGAGCCTTGTCATCGCATCGTTGGCGGCCTCAATGCCCTTTATCTCAATGCCGCTGATCGCACCGCCGAGCGCTTCGTAGTCAGCGGTCGCTTGCTGCAAGACCTCAGATGTAAGGTTCAGCGCAGAGATGCCGTCACGCCCAAACAAGTCAGCTGCAATGCTTGCACGCCTGGCAGGGTTCTCGATCTCGCCGAGTGCTGACGCTATGGCCTCAAATGCCTTGGTCGGCTTTAGTTTAATCAGCTCGTCGATGTTGAGGCCAAGTAGATCTATTGCCCCTGCAGCCTCACCAGATCCCTGCTCTGCATCCCCAAGCCTGCGCGTCATGCGCTCAAGGTTCTTGAACATCGTGTCAGCACCAACACCCGCGTACTCGGCAGCAAGGCCAAGTGTTTGCAGGTTCTCGGCGTTATCCCCGAGTTTCGACGCTGTTTTGCCAAGCTCATCCAGAGCACTGGCATTGACCGCATACATGGCCGTTAATGCAGCGGTTGCAGCGCCTGCGGCAACGGTGACTGTG
>CAYOIL010000085.1:0-7064 GCA_964403985.1 uncultured Saprospiraceae bacterium | reverse complement strand
CTATCCAGGTTGACGCTCATCAATCAACCAGCACAAATCCAGCCTTGGCAACGGCGGTGGATTTCTTGGTCGCCTGAGCCCACTTCGATGTGCGCTTCGACGTGCGCGAGAGCTCGGCGGTGAGCTTGTCGCCTTTGACGCCTAGCTCGATAAAGAGTGATGCGAGTTTAGTGGCCACCCTTACTCTCCCATCGCTGCAAGCATCGCCGCAGCCTCTGCATCTGGATCCAGATCATCAGCTGTCACCGGCGGCTTGTATCTCCACGTGCTCGCGCGCGTGAACTCTTTTTTCACAGCACGAGGTGATGTCGCAAAGATGGCTGTCATCAGATCGGCATGCCGAGATTCTTCACGCTGGAATCCAAATGGCTCTAGTGCGTAGTACCGTTGCCAGCCTGCGAGTTCTTCGCCGCTGAGTCGTCGCCCGAGCTCTGACCGAGTACACCCGAGCTCTCGGCAGAGCCGGAACTCGAAGACGTCTCGGTCGCTGAGTTTCCCGACGCACCCCGCACTTGCTCCTCACCAAACATCGTGATCATCACGGCGGTGGTGATCTGATTCCACGCCTCGGGGTGCACCTTGGCGCGCACGGTGTCCACAAGCTCGCGTGACTCATCGATAGACATGCCGCCTTGCTGCGATATCGATTCAGCAATACACCGCAAAAGACACTCGGCCTGCTTGTCGGGTGATGCGTCCTGATACTCACGATAACGCTCGAGTGGCACCGGCTGAATGATGATGGTGTCCTCGAGCGCATCGATGTACACCTCTTTCGGCGGCAGTGCTATTGCACCACCACCGATCAGGTCATCAACACTGATCATGGCGCTTTAACGATCTGGCCATTGACGCGCACGGTAACGCCGAGCTGCAACTTACCGCCGTTCTGTGGCACCGGGTGACTGACACCGGTGGTCAGCGCGGGGAATGTGCGTGTGGTTGCGTTCAGATCAGAGAGCGCGATGCGAAAGTAAGACTCGGTCTCGTCCTCGAGATCAGCCTCAAGAGCGTCATGCTCCGCGTCGCCACTGATCCAGTTGACATTGAACGTGACATCACCACCTTCGATCTTGCCCGTCTTGTAGTATTTTGCCCACGCGGCCTCACCCGATCCATACGGGTCTGAACATTCGTCCAACTCCGCAGTCGGTGAGAGCTCGGGCATGGTGTCGACCGCGCCAATCTCCGTGAATGGGCCTGTTGGTGATTTTGACCAGAGCAGAGTCGTGCCTCGGCTTGACTCTTGGCCGCATGCGTTGATTGCCATTGATGGCTATTCCTCAGATTAAAGTGTCGTAGGTGAGCTGGTAGCTCGTGCGTGTCCAGATCTCTCTGGCCTTGGTGCTCGTGTGGTCGCGCCGTTTGGTGACCGCGACATTCGTGACACAAACGCCGGACTGCTCGAAGCCATTGCCGAGCGCATCCTCGACTTGAGCTGCTAGCTCTTTGGCTGCTCGGTAGTCGTCGGGCTCTATGCCGGTGCGTGCGATTGCATCGATCAAGAACGTGACCGTGTGCGTGCGCGTGTAAAACCCTTCGCTCTCGCTTGAGTCTTCTTGCCAATACGCTACAAAGGGCGGCTTTGCATTCTCTGGCGGCATCAGTGGGTAGACCGTGATGCCAGGGATCGACGCGAGCAACTGCGCCGTCAATGCTTCCTCGATCATGTATCCAGACCCGGCGCCTCGATCACGCCGCCGAGCTTGACCGCAAAGCGCCGTAAGTAGTCCTCGAAGTTGCTATCGAATGCAGGCTCGAGAAACGGTGTTTCCTCCTCGATCAACTGCGCATAGTTCGGTGCGCCGATGCCGGGACCGAGACCGCCCGAGATCGCGTAGCCCGGAGGATCTCCCGGGCCTGCTGTCTCTCTCTGAGGACCGAGCCGAAATTGAACCTGTGTGCCGGATCGGTTTCGCTTCTTTTCGGATCTGAGCTTGATCGAATCACGCAACGAGTAACCGTCTGCGTCCTCGTTTCCGTCGTAGGGAACGCGGGCCTTGGCGCTGGCAATCATCGGCTTGGCGCCCTGACGCACAGCCGCGCGTATCTCTTTGACGGCCGTTCTCTGCTCGACGCGACGCAAGCCTCGGACAACATCGTCCAGGCCGATCACGTCGAGCTCAAAGTCCATTTACTTGGCTGGAGTCTCGGTGGCCACAGGCTTCGGCGCCGGACCCTTTCCGAAGTCGTGCCCCCGATACAGCTGCCTCATTCTGGACAAGTGCATGATCTGCTGAATACCCGCGCTGTTGGTGCACGTGACTTTCATTCCTGTGTCGGAGTTTTTAGCGACGATGGTCTCGCCGCTGTTTGCGTTGTTGATTGTCTGACCGGCTTCAAGCGCGGCAACAGCCTCGGCAATTTTCATCAGTGTGACTCGCAGGTGTGTATGTGGATTTCACGGCGGCGCCGTGTTGGATCGGTGGCGTACAGAATCGAGGCGGTGCTCTCGTGATCGAGAAACCGCACTCGCATGGATTGCAGGGCCGACACAGGCTCAAGCCTTGGGTCATGCCGTATCACCAACAGCTCGGTGATCTCCGCGCTGATCTGGCGCGCGGTCTCAAACTCCTTGCCGGACTTGTAGGCGCTACGGGTTCGGCAGGACATCACTTCTTGCCAGTCCTCTATGCGCCCACCTACAGAGCCGGACGCAGTGCCGACATCGCGCTCGATAACGATGCGATGTCTCAGTCCTCCTGATCGCATCAGTAGCCGAGAACGCGGTGCGGCTGGATGAGCGCGTCAACCGTCTGCGGCACTTGACTCGCTATGGTGCCGACGACCGTGGATTCACGGTTCTCGTACCAGTGGGATACCAGCAATGCGATTGCATGCCGCAAATCGTCCGGGACGGAGTTAACAAACTCGCGACCGGAGCCGAACACAATCGGGAATGTGTAAGGGAATACAGGTTGATTAGCATCAACTACCCCGAAGCCTGCGACGTATTCTATGCTCACCGCATCCAGCCTGTTGGTCTGCAAAGACGGCAGACTTGCGTGATCAACAAGCACCAGGCGGTCGTTACCGTGGCCATGACGGGCTGACCATCGATCCGCCATCAGCTGAGTCTCCAAGCCGTCAGCATTGACGTACGTCACGCTGTCAATACGCCGAACAGGGCCGTATCTTAAAGACGCATAGTGAGGCCAGCAGTTTGCTGTATAGCGGTGTTTTCGCAGCGGCAATGACTGCTCGATCCGATGCTCAATGTGAGAGACAGCCGCCGACTCCAATCGAGCCAGCAGCGCGTCGTCTTCTTCGTGCGGAATGTTCAGCTGCGCGCGGAGCTCCTCAAGCGACACGACAGGCGTGTCGTCCAGCCGCGTAAGTCGCTCCACGTGCATGAGTTACTTCGTCTCCGCTGGCGCTGCAGGCTTTGACTCAGCAGGCTTTGCACCCTTCCGGTTTGCAGCCTTGCCTCGCCGCCCGACATCCTTGCCAGGGTAACGAGCCTCGAACGCAGCCTCGTCGCCGATCAAGCCAAGTGCTCGATACCGTTCAAGGTTCTGGGCGCTTTCACCAGGCACGTCATCCCCGATGTTAACGAGCTTGCCCGTGGCATCGAGGAAACGCTCAATGACGTATTCCTTCGCCATTAGACAAAGGTGCCTTTGACGAAGGCCTGCGGGCGCTCAACGGTGAGCATGACGCGCTCCTCAACGAGCAGAGCAACCATGTTTTGCACAAAGAAATTCTCGTGCTGCTCGGCAACGCGGACAGTGACCTGCTCGCGGTCCCACAAAGTTGCACCGGTACGCAAGCCACCGGCAAGGAAGTCACCTTGCGTCTGGCCATGCGCCTCGATGATGGTCTTGCCCCAGAGTCGCTTCTCAGCTCCGGACGTCGGGTTGCTGAACAGATACGCCTTGTCATCTGTCTTCATCAGCTCGATCTCGGCCCACTCGGTGGGATTGACGACGATTGTGTCAGTCGGGTACAGCGCCAGATCTGACTGCAGAGCCGCGCGGCGTACCTGGTCGACCTTGGTGTCACCCGCCACATTGGCAGTTGCATCGTAGGCGGTCGCCTGTGGCACCAATCCGTTCAGGTTTGCACCGGTACCGGATCCAAAAAGGATCTGCTGCTGCTCGACCTCTTTCAGACCGCGAACCATTTTCATCTCGATCATGGAGCGCAGCAGTGCAAGGTCTTGCAGCACCTGACGCGACATGCGAATCCAGTGCGCAATGGTCTTGACCGATTCGGTCTTCAGCTCGAAACGCGGGCCATCAGACTCGGCCTTGGTGTCGCCCTCTGCCGCCTGGATAGCTGCGTTGTTGGTGAACGATCCGTCGACCTCCTGAAACCACTCGACAGCGTTGGTTGAGATCGAAAGCGTCGGAATCAGGTCACGAATCCACAGCGGCTCCTCGGGATGGTCGAGGTATCCCGGGCGACGCAAAGGCTCGATGAGCAGACCCACGGAGGCCGTAGGATCGGAGGTCACGGCCTTGGACTCAAGCGGGCCATCATGCTCGAGCAAGGTCATCGCCCCGCCCTTGTAAGACTCAATGGCGCCCTTTTGGTCGGTCAGACGCTCGCCAAGAGACTTGGCATCATTCGCCGCCCCGCCTGCACCTTGCAGCGCCTGCAGCTTCTTGGACATGTCGGTCAGGTCTTTCTCGACGCGCTCGACAGTCTCGACCTGCTTTGCAAAAGCGTCCTTGGCTTCGGAGTTTTCCTTGCCGGCTTTCTCCAGCTGTGTGTCGATGGTCTTGAGTCGGCCGTCGAGCTCGCCGTGCTGCTTGCGCACTTCTTCGCGTGCAGCCTCGAAGCCCTTTTGTTGATCGGAGAGCATCTCCGCCATTTCTTCTTTGGTAATTGCCATGATGATATTTCTCAGTTAATGGGATGTTTGGCGATCAAGCCCTTCAGGTCCGCGAGCGTCGCGCTCGCTACGACACGAGAATCACTCTCGTTGTCGAGGTCGCTATCAGCATCACGCTGTAGCAACCGGTACCCGGCCGACGCGATCGCCGTCGCCTTCCGCCGGGAAATTCGTGGGAACTGTTCTCGGATCACGTCTTCAATATCGCGAGCAGATAGTTCCTCCGCACTCTTCACGCTCTGCACTTTGGCCTTGCGGTTCATTCCAAAGGTGACCACAGACACCTCCCAGAGCTCTGCCTTGCTGATCGTGCGAACGCGGTAGTCAGCGTCCCACTCCGCGCCCTTGGGCATGATGTTGAAGCCGACCGACATCGCGTCCAGGGTGCCGTCCTTCATCAGCTCGTAAGCATCAGCCGCATAGCTCAGAGCCATGTTCAGCTGGCCATCAACGCGCAAGCCTTTCTCGTCCTGAACGACGCTGCCCTCGCCAACCACGCGGCCCATGTCGTGATACAGCGGGATGCGGATCTTGCCGTTCTTCTTGGTGCGCAGCTTCTTGAACGCGCCCGCTTGGATGATGTCGCCGCCGTCGTCCTCGTTGCCGAAGAACGCGCCGTATCCGGTCCAGCTGCCGGGGTCTTTGCCGGCCTTGAACTCGATGGGGGCTTCTTTGGTTTCCATCGTCACTCCTTTTCGTTAATCGACCGCAGCTGGTCGAGCGGCGCCATGTTCATCGGCACATGCAGGTCATCACCACCCTCAACAGGTGGCAGGTTCTCTTTGGCCCTGATCTCATTCGGCGTCATCCACGATGCCGTACGCGCCTTCTGATAGAAATCAGCCCGCGCTGCCGAGTCACCGCGAAGCAAGCCCTCGACATTGAACTCCACGAAATACCTGCCTTGCTCGTCTTCCGGGATCAGGAAGTTATTGATCGCCGCCTCGATGCGAATCAGGTACGGGCGCAAGGTGTACTGCAGGAACTCGCGATTGTTCTGCTCAGCGTTCGCATACGTTGCGCGGTCAAGCTCACCGAGCATGTGCGCTGGCACGCCGAAGATGCGCGAGGTTTCAAGTACCGCATGCTTGCGCGTCTGGAGGAACTGACTGTCATCCGGCGCCGTTGAGATTGCCTGGTACTTCATGCCGCCTTCGAGCACGTGTAGCTTGCCCATGTTCTCGACGCCCTGACCCAGCAGCAGCTCCTTGAAGGACTCGCGCAGTTGCTCGCGTTGCTCCTTTTTCAGAACGCTCTCGGTGCTGAGTAACCCGGTCGGCCTGCCGCCTGTTGCAAAGAATCTAGCGCCAAACTCCTCGGCCGCCAGTGCCAGAGAGAACGCCTCACGGTGCATGCCTGCGACTGCCATGCCCTCGAGTGCCCCAGGCATACGGAAGCCGTCGATCGGTATGATTTCACCCAGCGACAACTCGCGACTACCGAGCGTTCCGTCACTGACTTGAAAGCGCTGCTTTCCGGTCAGGCCTCGGTCAACAACGCTGCGCCGGACCACTGTCGGACCAAGCGCGTACAGCGACCGTCGAGAGCCAAAGCCCGGCGCCCAAATGTAGGCCTGATTCCACAACGCCAACGACAACGCCAGCTGCTCTATGAACGAGATCGAGGTTTGATATTCGGAAGGCCTTGCGCGCAGCGTCCTGTACAACGGATGCTCGACGGCCTTGCGTGGCACCCCGTCCGTGCGCTCCATCAAATGAAGCGGCAACGATCCGCAGGTGCCCGCGATGATCTGAACAGCGCGCCATGCAGAGGACACCCGCAAAACCGAATCGGTAGTGATCTGCTTTCCCGATGATGTGAACGATCCAGCCGACGCGTACATCGCCAGCTCATCCAGATCCATCACGTCGCCAGCCTGCGTACTGTGCAACGCCAGGTGCTTCATCGCACGCACAGGATGCCGCGCCGCCCACGCTAGTGTGGCAGCGGGCTGCAACGCCTTGGATAACCTCATGCGACGATCGGATCCGACAGCCAGTCATCAACGGACGGCACGTCTTCGCGATACAGCAGCCGCCCTATACCCATGATCGCGGCGACAATTCCATCGATCTTCATGTCGGGTTGTTCTTTCCTCGGGAAGTAGTTGCTGTTCGCATCAATCTTATTCACGACGTTGGACGCCATCCACGTCATCACCTCATTGCCGTCGTGATGAAAGCGCCGAGAGTTAACAGAGGCCTCGAGCTCTTTCATGGGCTCTGAC
>CAYOIL010000084.1:9318-14214 GCA_964403985.1 uncultured Saprospiraceae bacterium | reverse complement strand
GATGAACACCGTGGTTTGGCTGGGGTGACCACCGTTGTTTGGTGTGCTCGTAGAGAACGATGTCCTGCGACCACAAATGCAAAAACAAGGCCACGTGCGCACACCAGTGCTGCGAACAGGCAGCTGCAACGCCAAGTGCGCCGGAACACGTCCTTCGCTGGTTCTCGCCATGGGTTACGATCAACGGTCTAGGCCTGGCGAATGGCAATCCTGCGGTACTTCGCACGAACGAAGCAGAAGGTCATTATCTTTATCAATTTGTAGATCGACAGGACGAGGATTTAAAGTGTTTTCAACTCTTCTACTGGTCTGAAATGTATCATGATCGAAGTAACGTTTATCTACGCCCCAAAGATCTATCAATAATAATAATCCTATAACTCCAATTGCAATTATCTTTTTAATTTTTCCTGCAACAACAGCCCATAATGCTCCACCTACAAGGAGAGTGAAAAACAAGGTCCTAAATGAATCGGATCGCATCAAGGAAGCTCTATCTTTAAGTATAGCATCTAAAAATTGCGGATTCACTGCATATTGACCATCATTTAAACCTTCAAAATCAAAAACTGAAGGACCGATAAGTGCATAATACAAGCAAATTAGTGACAAAAACCCAGTTACACCAAGAATAACCTTAGTTAAGTAAGCTTTTCTTTTCTCTATGTAGCCTTCTGAAAATAATCGATTCAAGCCAATAAATGCAATAAAAGCAACTAGAATTGCTGTTACACTTGTCATTGAACTAGGACTTCGAAATTTATTTAATAACGGTAAATTGTCAAATAAGAAATGATTTATACCTTCAATGTTATTTCCCATTGACATCATAATCGTAACCAAAAATCCAGCAATTCCCCAATATCGCATATCGGGCTTAACAATAAATAAGGAAATGAAAAAAAGAAGTATTGTTATGGCTCCTATGTATTGAGGACCGCTTGTGAATATAAACTGTCCATGATATAAAGGACCATATTTGGTTGTATTAGCTCTTGCCCTTTTTAAGAATTTATTTATTGCTGATTTCTTTGAGATCTTTTCACTAGAGCCACCACCTGCAATTCCTGGAATGTACATTGCCATAAGATCTATATAGCTATTACTCCATTGTGTAGCATAATTCCACGCAAGCCCTTCAGTTGCGCTACTCGAATTAGGATCAACTGTCGCAGTCTTTTCTAAAATAGGCTTTCCACGCATAGTTGTTTTTTGGTATTCGTATGTTGTCCATATTTTGCTGGCTGAAGTACCCAAAGCGACGACTGTCATAAAGGCCAATATTCCAATACTTGTTAATAGATGTTTGACTTCACCCTTCTTTAACAATTCTATTGCTTTGATTAAAACATAAATTCCCATTACAATCCCTAGATAATAAGTCATTTGGAAGTGATTGCCAAACAAAGAAACAGCCATACCAATACCATAAGCGACAGAGCCCGCGATATAGTTTTTTCGCATGATCTGTATTATTCCAGCGACTACAAGTATACTTACCATAAGTACCCTAAGTTTACTTGAATGCCCAGCTTCAAATAGAACCATATTATTCGTTCCAAAAGCAAAAACAAGAGAACCGATTAATGCTATCCAACTATTTACATTACAGAGCAGAAGGGCGATGTAGAATGCAACCATTCCAACAATGAAATAGGCTGCGGGTCTCTTAAAAAATAGTCCCATTGATTTTTCAAATACTCGACTAATATTCTTTTTCGGAGGTGCTGAAATTTGATAGGTCGGCATTCCTGAAAACATACTATTTGTCCATAATATAGTCTCTCCTTTGTCTTGATATTCAATGACTTCACTAGCCATTCCTTTAAATTGTTGAATATCAGATTGCAAGACTTTTTTACCTGAAAATTGAGGTAAAAAGTAAACAGCAGCTAATAATGCAAACGCAAACAAGGCAACCGCATGCGGTATTATTTTTTTGAAATCAAATTTCATAATTATCTTTATTTCTTTGAATTAATTGGAGTGTTGTAATCCCAATTAGAAATTAAAACGATAAATATATAATTTTATATTATATGACAATGCTTAACAAGAAGTATCATTAACCAAAATATCCTGGATTTGGAAAATTTTATCTAGTCTTATATAAATTCCTCCTTTGAACTTAAGGAATTCCACTTTATTTTTGGTAAACCATGTTTCGAATATTCCAGATAAATTGTACGTGGTATTTTCGTCTATAATTATAACAGATACTTTTCTTTTATTGGTAGCTAAGATCTCAATTCTGTCAATTACGTCGCATGAAACAGGTGTATAATCTTTCATAGCTTATTATCTATTTTCCACGTATGATCCGCTAGAAGGGTGGCATCTGATAAAAAATCATATTTCAAGCTAGATCCCCATTCTTCAGGGGAAATCATTGAAAGTATATATTTTTCATCGTTTTGATAAAGGTAATATGTTGTTCCAATTATAGGTTTGAAATTATATTGCGCTTCGTAAATTTTCTCTGAAATTTCAATTCTGTGATGAATGTCATGCGCTTGATTAATCAGCATTTCAACTTGATCCTTTATTTGGGTAAGCTTGTCTTCAGTTTGTTGGTACATGGCCTGCATAGACAATCCTTTGATCTTACCTTTATCAAGCGGTTTAATTATTGCACTTCCCACCGTATGAGCATAGGGCAGGGTATGTGGATTTTCTGCAATCTTATCTTTATCAATAGGATTTACTTTTTTAGACATACTATACTTTCTTGCTTTTAGAAATGAATTTAAAGCTTAAAAGTTCATATTAAAATAGTATTCTTAGCAATAAAAAAAGCCATAACCTAAGTTACAGCTTTCTAAATTTGTTTGTAATATTTTTTTGGGGCTTAAAGCCCAAAAGTTATTTAAGTAAAAAGCTACCCGAACCAGCTTTAAAACCTTTATTGTATATTTCTACATCGTAATTACCTTTTGCAAATCGTAAAGAAGGTTGCCAATCGATACATACTTGTTTTTCATCATTGGAATATTCTATTGTTGCAGTATTTGTATAACGAATAGATTCTCCTTTCGAATTAATTAAAATTCCGCTCCCCAAATCCTCTATAACCATAGTTTCTCCCAAAGGATCAATTATTCTTAGATAGAATTCCTCTTCTTCTTGATCAGTAACTAAGTTCGTTTCTGTTGTGAAACATACACTGACTCTATCTACATATTTAGCATACTTTCTTTTAATAAGATCTCCTTTGTTATTGACTTTGTAACCAGATCCTAACACATTGTTTACCTTTATAACTGATGCTACATTTACTTTTTTACTTAAAAAGTCTTTCTCTTTTGATAGCTCTTTATTATAATCTTCAAGCTCAATTTTCTTCGCAATTAAGTCTTCATTTTCTTCAGCTGTTCTAGCCACACGTTGTGTTAAGACTGCTTTTTCTTCAGAAAGTGTAAAGTTAGCTTCCGCTAATAAAGAATTCTCTTCCTTAAGAGTCGTAATTTCACTTAAATATTTTTCACCCATTGCTTGAAGTGCAGCGATCTCCTTTTTAGCTTCATTCAATTTACCCTTGGTCCAAACTAAGCTGTTAATTTTATCTTTTTGTTTCGATAATTGACCTTTTTGTTCTTCGATTAAAGCATTCAATTCTACATTATCACCTTTCATGTTTTCTAAGCGATCACTTACATCATCAAAGGATAATTGTAAATCTTGTGAAACTTGTTGTGCTTCCTCCACCATGATTTTATACTGTGAATTAGAGTCTGCTAACTTAGAGCGATCAAATGCTAAGTAACTTGATAAAGCTATTAGTACAACTATTGCAGTAATAAGTATTGGCGTACTTTTTTTCTGATTCGAATTTGTCATCTTAATTAATTTTCGGTTTAATAAATTGTTACGTTAATAGTAATGGAAATATCCATTGTTTAAAAAGTAATAATTCTACATAGGGGAATTTTAAATGTATGAACGTTTTGAAATTATAATAAATTATATCTCACAAAAATCATGCTACGTTTTAATTGATTCACAGCTTATTATGATAAAGAGAGTCTATAAAGAATTAAAATGCTGCAAATGGATTGTAATTATTTTTAATATCCTAAGGATATTGCTCTTTAATATATTAAAGTATAATTACATTTGAGCCAAAATTGCTTTTATGAGCCATAAAATTTCACCTTCTATTTTAGCTGCTGATTTTACAAACCTTGAACGAGATATTGGAGTGATTAATGATAGTGAGGCTGATTATCTTCATGTTGATGTTATGGATGGTGTATTTGTACCAGCAATTTCATTTGGACAAAATATTGTAAAACAGATGTATGCAAAGTCCACGAAGCCGCTTGATGTACATTTAATGATTGTAAATCCAGACAAATATATTAAGGAATTTGCTGATGCAGGTGCAGAAATTATTACAGTTCATTATGAAGCTTGTCAGCATTTACATAGAACATTGCAATATATCAAATCAGTAGGTTGTAAAGCCGGTGTAGCTATTAATCCGCATACATCAGCAACATTGCTAGAACCTATCCTTGAAGATATAGATCTGATATGTGTTATGAGTGTAAATCCAGGATTCGGAGGCCAAAAGTTCATATATTCAACTTTAGAAAAATTAAAGTTTCTTAGTTCTAAAATTCGGGACAAGAATCTTGACATAATGCTAGAGGTTGATGGAGGTGTTGGTCTACAAAATGCTGAAAAAATACTCCAATCTGGAGCGAATATGTTAGTTGCAGGTAGTGCTGTGTTTAAATCGGAAAGTCCGCGAGATACTATTTCACGCCTTAAAAGTATAGGAAATCATAATTAATATTAATAATCTACGTTTTTACCAAGTGAATAAATTCTTCCTTACCAGTTTATTTTTAATGAGTTTTTTTTGGGCTGTAGCCCAAAGGGAATGTATTAGCG
>CAYOIL010000084.1:4349-9308 GCA_964403985.1 uncultured Saprospiraceae bacterium | reverse complement strand
GTTTATGATGCTACTACTAATAAAGGCATTGACTTGGTTACAGTGTATGTCGAAGAAACGCAAAAAGCAGTAGAAACAGATATTGAAGGTCGATTTAAAATTGAAGTTAATGCAAATGAGTCGATTAAAATATCCTTTAAAAGGCTTGGTTATATTGACAAAAGCGTTGAGACCGCTTCCACGCCTACTGGAATTACAAGGCGGATAGAAGTATTGCTAATCCCCGAGGATTACGATCTAAATATTGTAGTAAGAGATAGCCGGATAAGAGATTTGGGTATGGTCCGTGAAGAAACTGCGGAGATTATGTTACTGCCTTCTGTGACTGGTAATCTTGAAAGTGCATTACCGAGTATTGCCCTAGGAGTAAATGCAGGAAGTGGAGGAGAATTAACCTCTCAATATAGTGTGAGAGGTGGGAATTACGATGAGAATCTCATTTATGTTAATGATTTTGAAATTTTTAGGCCACAATTAATAAGAAGTGGTCAGCAAGAAGGACTTACTTTTCCAAATATCGATTTAATTCAAGATTTATCTTTCTCTTCAGGAGGATTTGAATCAAAATATGGGGACAAATTAAGTTCAGTATTGGATGTTAGATATAAACGACCAAAAGCCTTTAAAAGCTCTGTAACTGCATCCCTTTTAGGCGCAAGCCTACATACTGAAGGGTCAACTAGACTTGCTGGCAGAAATTTTAGCTATTTAATAGGAGCTCGATATAAAACGAATAAGTACTTGCTAAATACCTTAGAAATAGAGGGCGAATATCAACCAAATCACGGCGATATACAAGCCTATTTAACCTATGATATTTCCGATAGTTGGCAAATAGATTTCATCAGTAATTATAATATCTCTCAGTATAATTTAATACCAGAATCTGGAAGAAGAGCTGTTGGTTTAGTAAACCTAGCTATTCAGTTAACTACAGCTTATGAAGGCGCTGAAAGAGATCAATTTCAGAATGCTATGGCTGGTTTGGCTTTTAATTATTTACCGGAAAGAGAGAAAAATCCATATTATCTTAAGTTTTTAACTTCAGTCTATAATTCAAGAGAAACAGAAGGGATCGATATTATAGGTCGATATCGATTAAGTCAAATTGAGACTTCTTTAGGTTCAGATAATGCAGGTGAAGAAGTAGCACTTTTAGGCTTGGGAACACAACATCTGCATGCGCGAAACGTACTTCGAGGTAATATAATAAACTACCAACATAAAGGAGGATATGAAATTCAATTAAGTGAAAATGGATCCAAAAGTCATTTTCTTCAATGGGGAGTGAAAGTCCAGCATGAAATGTTTAATGATAACTTAAAAGAGTGGGAGAGACTTGATTCTGCGGGATATTCCGTACCATTCAATCAATCAGAAGTGCTGATTCAAGAGTATGTACGATCTAGAAATACACTAGCTTCTACAAGGTTTAATGCTCATGTTCAAGATTCATATACAATTCAGAACGAAAAAACAGAATTAAGGGTAACTGGTGGATTAAGGGCAGCTTACTGGACCTATAATAATGAGTTTTTTGTAACTCCACGTGCTCAGGTTCTATATAAGCCTCTGTTATGGAAGAAAGATGTCAGTTTTAAAATTGCCAGTGGCTTGTATTATCAGCCTGGGTTTTATCGAGAATTAAGACGTCTTGATGGAACATTAAATGAAGATATTCGCGCTCAAAAGTCCTTTCATATTGTAGGTGGCCTTACCTATGATTTTGACTGGAAGAAAGTGGGTGATACGCCATTTAAGCTCATTTCAGAAGTGTATTATAAAAGATTATGGGATGTGATTTCTTACGATTTGGATAATGTGAGAATTCGGTATAGCGGCGAAAATGATGGAGATGGTTATGTCATAGGATGGGATACTCGATTAAATGGAGAGTTTGTGCCGGGAGCTGAATCTTGGATAAATTTATCTATTCTTCAAGCTAGAGAAAGATTAAATGGAGTTGAGCATAAGGGTTTTGAAGGTTTTACAGAAGTAGCAAGAGCTTTTGTTCCTAGACCAACTGATCAATTGGTATTTGTTAATATGTTTTTTCAAGATTATTTACCCAATAACGAGAATTTCAAAGCACACTTTTTACTTTCTTTTGGTAGTGGGATCGCATATGGAATAGAGGGAAATAATACAGTATACAGAAATGCTTATAGATATCCATCTTATAGAAGAATTGATGTAGGGTTTTCGTACAGATTATGGAACTCTGAATGGCTAACAAAAAAACCAAAACATCCATTGAGGTGGACTCGGAATACTTGGGTTAGTTTAGAGGCATTTAATTTATTGGGAATAGAGAACGTAGCTTCTACTACGTGGATAAAAAGTATATATAATGTTTCCTATTCTATTCCGAATCGATTAACTTCAAGAAGGATAAATCTAAGGTTTAGAGTAGAGTTTTAACTGTTTTTGGCTTTCATAATTAAGTGTGATGCACATACTGATGCCATAGAATAGCAAGCTTGTAAAAGAAATCCTCCAGTTTTAGTATCCCAATCTGCCATTTCTCCTAAACAGAAATAACCAGGTTTCTTAAGTAGTTCAAAGTTTTCAGTGAATTCTGCAATATCAATGCCTCCTGAAGAACTTATTGCTTCTTCAATCGGTCTCCTTTTTGAATATAGGACGCTATAATTTTTTATTAAATTAGGAAGATTATCAATCGTCCAGTTTGATTTATCTGTGCCTGCTTTAATGAATTGAATTACTGGTTTGCTAAGGTTTAAGGATTTTAGAATTTGAGAAATATTGAAAGAAGATTCATTAGTTTTTTCTAAAATTTTAGCAATTAATTTTTCTTTTGTCCATTGAGGTTTAAAGTCGATATTGAATGTTTTTTCACTAGAATTATTTTTCCTTTGTTCTCTAGATATATACATACTTAATGGATAAATTGCATTTCCTTCAAGTCCATATTTCGTTATATTGAATTCTCCCTTTATGTCATATTCATTATAATTTACATGAACGTTTTTAATAGCATTCCCTTGATATTGATTACAGAATTCTACATATCTTTTTGATAGTTCAATTCCACAATTACATGATGTAAAAGGAAAAGTACGTATTCCTTCGGTATTGAAAAATTGAAGCCAATCTCCACTTGATCCCGTTTTTGACCAAGAAGCACCACCTAAAGCAAAAATGTAAAAGTCGGCTTGATATTCTTTGTCAAGATTATTAGACTTCACAAGGACTCCTTTGGGTGTAAACCCATTAAAAATATGATTGTAATAGATTTTTACAGTTTTAGGGAAGGTATCTTTAAATGCATCTAATACCTGAATTGGTTTTATACCTTTTTCAGGAAAAACGCGATTAGAACTTCCAATATAAGTAGGAATTCCAATTTCTTTTAAATACGAAATAAACTCTTTGTTATCATAAGAATTGAATGCTTTTTTTAAGAATGACGAAGGTTGATAATAAAGATGTAAATCCTGAGAATCACAAGCATTAGTTAGGTTAAAACCCCCTTTTCCTGCAACTAAGAATTTCCTTCCTATTGTTGATTTATTAGTAAACAAATTGATTTCAAAATCTTGAGGATTACTAAGTTTTGAAAGGAGAAATAGTGTGGCTGCGCCACCTCCGTATATATTGATTACTTTCCGTTTCACTACGACAATATTATTTCAAATTAGCGTATTTACAGAGTTAATTGATATATTATTTATATTATTTCAGTATAAACCCTAAAACTATGAGACTCATCTTTACTTCACTTTTTCTTGTTTATTTGGTAATTGGTAGTTCGCAACTTTATTGTGGTACACAAGAACCAACTTCACATAATTTACCTACTAATGACGAAATTAAAAAAGAGATCGTAAGGCTAAAGAGTATCAATAAAAATGAACCTAGGATATATATGGTTTCTCCTTTCATTATTCGAAATTCCGCTGGATCAAATGGATTACACTTATGGCAATTTGAGCAAGAGTTAGAAAAATTAAATGAAGATTTTGCTCCTATGAATATCAGATTTGAAGTGTGTGATGAAATTATCGAAATCTTAAATGATGATTTTGTGATATTGGATTATGAAGAAAGAAGTGCTTTAATCCAAAATAATATAGAAGGATCAATTAATATATATTTTGCTCCTCAAGTATTAAATTCTAGTGGGACTAATATTTGTGGAAATGCCACTTTTCCTTCAACAAGTAAAAATTTACGTAGAATTTTGATGCAAAATAATTGTGTTGGAAATGGGTCAACTTTCACCCATGAAATGGGACATTATTTCAATCTTTTACACACTCATTCTAGTTTTTATGGTAAGGAAAGAGTAGAACGAATCGATTGTGATTCAACGGAGATGGATTTTGTGTTACTGAAGCTGATCCTGTGTTAAATTCTAATATTGTGTCAGCAAGCTGTATTTATACTGGAAATGCTGTAGATGATTATTTTGTGCCTTATATTCCTGATCCTAAAAATATAATGTCATATTCTGTAAAAACTTGTCGAACACTTTTTCACCTGAACAACAAGCTACAATGAGTCTAGCAAGTCAAGGTGAAAATAGCTATCACAGGATGAAATGTGATTTGCCCGATTTCAATGTGACTTCTACTTCTAGTGTATTGATTGATAAATTTGGAGATAAAGAAGGGAGTTTTACAATTGAAGCGCTTTCAAATGAAGAAGATTTTACATTGGACTATTCAATCAATCTAATTCATAAGTTAACTAGCGAGAAATATTATTTGACGGAAGGATCTGTTGATTTATTAGCAAATGAAACGGAAGTTGAAATTCCATATACTATTTCATTTTTTAATGAATTATTTGAATATTTCGATATAGAAATAGAAATTGATACAGAAGATTCAATTGAAGAAAAATTTGAAAACAACAATATATTCAGGCAAAAACTAGTCTATGAATTCAATAACAATGCGTCGACTTTAATTTTTCCAAATCCTGCTTCTACAG
>CAYOIL010000084.1:0-4339 GCA_964403985.1 uncultured Saprospiraceae bacterium | reverse complement strand
ATAACAATATTAGAGGGGAAGGGAGCTTACAATTTTTCAATTCTTCAGGACAACTTGTGTTTGAGGAGACGATTAAAAAATCTAGTTCTATGTATTTCCGAAATATAGATGTTGATCGTTTAATACCAGGTATATATTTTATTTATGTTGCCATAGATACTGAAACTGAGACCATTCGTTTTCTGAAGCAATAAGATTTTCCCACCTTTGCCCATATGTTAAAGGATTCCAAGAATACATATTCTTATAATAAGGTTGCAATTCTAGCAATAGGTTGTTGGGTGTTAATAAACTTAGTGCAAGCTATTGTCACTCCTATACATGTTGATGAAGCCTATTATTGGATGTATTCTCAATATTTAGATTGGGGGTATTTTGATCATCCGCCCGCTGTCGCAGTATTTATTTGGTTATCTGATGTATTATTCAATGGAACCTTAGGTGTTCGATTTTTTACTGTCTTAAGTCAGTTATTTACATTTTTATTGATTTATAAGACTGTAACAAAAGAGGAACAATATGAGAACTCCTTTCTATTGAAATTCTTTTTAGCTTTTATATTACTTCCTTTAAATCATATTTTTGGTTTTATTACGACTCCAGATGTTCCTTTGATGTTGTCGACAGCCTTGTTTTTTTATGCTTTAAAGGGAGTTGTTGAGCGAAAGGATTACATTAGTTATATAATATGGACTATTGCAATGAGTATGATGTTGTATTCCAAGTATCATAGTGGTTTGGTTATACTAATAGTATTAATTGCTGTACCTGCATTGTTTAAGAACTGGAAAACATATGCAAGCGGATTTCTTGCTTTATGTGGTTTTATTCCTCATTTTTTATGGCAATATGACCATAATTGGGTATCATTTGCTTATCATTTAAGTGAGAGGGTAGAGGTTTTTAGTTGGACATTTCCGTTTGAATATCTTGGAAATGTATTGGTAGTATTTAACCCATTTTTGATCTTTTTCTTTATAAAATTAGTGTTGAAGAAATGGAAGGGAGAATATGAACGAGCCTGTTATTTTGTTGTGATAGGATTTGTGTTGTTTTTTCTTTGGCAATCTTTTAGAGTAAGGGTTCAACCTCAATGGTTGATTGTAATTTATATTCCAGGATTATACTTAATGCGAGATGAAATCTCTAAAATAGATGTAAAAAAAGTGGTAAAATTCTTCTTATGGGTATTGCCTTTGTTTATTTTATTGCGAGTATTTATGGTTTGGGATATTTTACCTGTAAAGTTTAATATTCATGGAATGAAAGAATATGTAGAAGAGATACAGGAAGATGCAAACGGAAGAGATGTAATGTTTTTTGGGAGTTATAAGCGAGCATCAATTTATAGTTGGTATAGTGATCAGGATTATACACATTCTTATAATGGCTCGATATCAAGGAAGAATCAATATAATATATGGGAATTGGATAGTATTTATCATGGGGAAGAAGTCTATTTTGTAGGTGTATATTCACCGGGTAGAGAAAGCACTTATTATGAAAAGGGCAATTATTATGGGAATGTGATAGATTATGAACCAAATGATAAGATAAGAATAGAGGTGTTGAAATCGGAGATAGTAGGGGATAGTTTGCATAGTGAAATCAAGATTAATCATGAATATGGTGATGCGATAAAATATGAGGACAAGCATTATTTGGCTTTGCGATATTTTAAGGATGGGAAGTATACGAAAGAGTTATATGGCGTTAAAGGATTTGAGTTTTCGAGAGAGGCCGATCATGTGTACAGTGTGAAGGTGAGTTTACCTAAGGAAGAGGGTGTAAATGGATTTTCATATATTTTGAGGCATGAAAATCTTCCATTTGGTCCTGTGTATACTGTATATGAGTATCCAGTTGAATAGGAAAAGAAGGGAGGGGATATTGATTTTAAAGGATATCAAGGAATAAAAAAGCCAATAAAAGTTTATCTTTTACTGGCTTTTTTGTAATAGTCTAAGACTTATAATCGTCTGATTTAATGGATCTTAACTGCTCTTTTGATCATTGTAGTTGAACCTGAAATCGTTCTCACGAAAAAGATCCCGCTTTCCTTATCTCGCATATCTACTTCGATCGTTTGCCCTTCTTTTCCTTTTTTACTAAAAATCTTTCTACCTGTTGAATCAAAAATCTCTGCGATCCCTACTGTTTCAGGTAGTTTTTCAAAATCGATATATATCATATCTGATGTAGGATTCGGATAAATTGAAAATTCTATAACGCCATCACCAGCAATTCCGCCATCACAATCATCTCCACTGACTCTATTAATAATTATTGGATTTGATAAATTATGACAACCCATAATATCGTTAGCGTTCATTCCAACTTCTGCCCCTTCAATTTCGCCGCTATATGATAAATTCCATATTAAACAAACACCCTCTTCTGCTTCATCTAAGTCAAATGGTGGAGAGTCGGGTAAGCCCAAAATTAATCCTGTTCCATCTGTTATAACCCATTGCATACTATCTCCAGCGGCATTTGTTAAGTCAACTTCTAATGGATCAGGAATACTATCTCCTACGCATATTGTCGTTTCCGTTGTACCATCTTCGAAAGTTAATATTCCTCCCAAAGCATCACAATCTATTTGATCACAATTGTCTCCTGTTAATCTAACAACAGAGACTGAATTACTCAAATCAAAACATCCCGTTATGTCATTCGCATTTGAACCTTCTTCTATTCCCGTTACTTCCCCGTCAAAAGATATATTCCAAATTAAGCAAATACCACTTCCAGCACCTTCCAAATTAAAAGGCGGTGGTGTTGCAGGAATTCCTACTATCAGTCCATCTGAGTCAGTTATAATCCATTGGCTAAATTCGCCAACATTATCAGTTACTAAAACATCAAGTAAATCGTCCATCCCATCATCGGCACATATTGTTGTTGTAATAGTACTATCAGCAAAAGTAACTGCGCCTCCATTTGCTTCACAATCGATCAATAAACAATCATCTCCTTCATATCTTAAAACTGAAATTTGATTCGATAAATCAAAACATCCTTCCAAATTATTGATACCGCCTCCTAATTCCAAACCATTAACATTTCCAGAATAACTAATGTGCCATATCAAACAAAGCCCAGCGCCTGCTCCTTCTAAATCAATTAATGAAGTGTCTGAAATATCAAGAATGTTACCATTTCCATCTGTTATTACCCAATTCATGGAATCACCAACAGATCCGGTTAATATAATATCTAACTCATCAGACATTCCATCACCAGCGCATATTTCTATTGCATCACTGCCGTCTTCCAAGCTTATACTACCACCTTCAACATCACATCCTAAATTATCACATGCCTCTCCGGTTAATCTCGTCACTGCTACTGGATTTGATAAATCAAAACAACCCATTAAATCATTTGCATTAAGACCAAGTTCTAAACCAACTAATCCATCATCATATGATAAATGCCAAATTAAACAGACTCCTGCTTCAGCTCCATCTAAATCAAATGGCGGACTATCTGGTAAGGCTAAAATTTCACCTATACTATTTGTGATAATCCAAGCAAAATTTGATCCATCCTCACCTTCTAAAATCACATTTAAAGGATCGGGAATACTATCTCCTACGCAGATTTCCACACTTAAACTTCCATCTTCAAAGGTTAATACACCTCCATCTACTTCGCAACCAACACCTTCGCAATCATCACCGGTCACCCTTGTTACTGTAAGAGGATTTGATAAATCAAAACATCCATCTATACTAGTTACATTATTTCCTACTTCCATTCCTTCCAATCCATCGTCAAATGAAATATGCCATATCAAGCATATTCCTTCTCCGGCTCCGTCTAAATCAAATGGAGGAGAATCGGGTAGTGCTAAAATATTTGCATCAATATCAGTAATTATCCAGCCGCTATTTTCTCCAACTTCTCCTTCTAGAATTACTTCCAAAGGATCTGGAATATCATCTCCTGCACAGATAGTTACAGACGTTGTTGTATCTGCAAAACTTAAAGTACCTCCTTCCGCATCACAAAGGAATAAGTCACAATTATCTCCAGTTAATCGTGTAACCGTTATAGGATTTGATAGACTAAAACAACCAATTAAACTGCTCGTTGTCGCATCAAGCTCTAATCCTTCAATAGTTCCATTATAAGATAGATTCCATAGTAAACATGCACCACTACCAGCTCCTTCTAAATCAAAGGGTGGCATAGCAGGAAGACCTACTATTACACCTGAAGGATTTGTGATAACCCATTGATTAAACTCTCCTACAGCTTCAGTAAGTACCACATCAAATGCATCACTCTCGCCATCATCCGCACAAATTGTCAACTGAGTTTCTCCATCTAC
>CAYOIL010000083.1:11925-14306 GCA_964403985.1 uncultured Saprospiraceae bacterium | reverse complement strand
GCATACTTTTTCATCAATGGAAAAAGTATGAAGCTAATTAACAGATAATACTACCAGGCGAATAGCCTCAAGATCTTTTTCATTTATTTTTTGCATACTTTTTCATCAATGGAAAAAATATGAAGCTAATTAACAGATAATACTACCAGGCGAATAGCCCCATGATCTTTTTCATTTTCTTTTTTGCATACTTTTTCATCAAAAGAAAAAATATATAGCGAATAAATAAATAATATAGCTTCAAAATATATATATAATTATTACATATATGTTTAGCAATTCATATATTTGCCAATAAAATAATAATCATGTCTAGAAATATCACCCTTATTTTTATTCTTTCCATTAGCTTCTTCTTTTTCTCGTGTACCTCTCCTTCCTCATCAGGTGCTAAACGAGATGGTGCAGCAACAGTTGATATGAGTTTATATGCAAGTCAAAAAGTAAAAGGAAGTACATGGCAAAAAGTAACTCGTAATCATTCAAGTGGTGAATTATTTGAAGAAGGATATGTTTCAAATGGTGTGAAAGTAGGAACTTGGACTACTTATTTTCCTTCCGAAGGATATATTCAAACGGTCACTTCTTTTGATGAAGGTTTATTTACTGGGCCTTTCATAGAATTTGATGAGAGAGGAAGACTTATGAAGCAAGCTAATTACATTAATAATGTTTTTGATGGATTATATGGTGAATTTAAAAATGGCCGTCCTATCAAAAAAATAATGTATAGCAAAGGGAAAATTAATGGCTTTATACGTGAATATAACAACAAATCCAAGGTGATTAAAGAGTCTAATTATAAAGACAATGTGCTTGATGGAAAAGTTAGTAATTACAATGATGATGGTAAATTAATACTAGAATATATTTATAAAAATGGGGAGAAAATTAGCGGGGGAATCATAGAATAATATGAAAATAACATTTCCTTTAGCTATATCAACTCCTTCTATTTCTTGGCATTCGCAAGGGTATAGAAAATTAATCTTAACGGACTTTATAATCGAAGCCTTAGTCAACGGGAAGTCTATTGCTTTTGTTTCAAATGACAAGAGTCAATTTTCCGGCCTTGATGAATTTATTGAGAATAACTTATCGAATGGATCAATAGGTTTAGAAGATTTTTTTACTACTATTTCATACATTGAAAAAACATGTGCAGAGATATTGAAACATACTTCTGTTTCAACTTCAAATTTATTTGGAGCACAAGGGTTCTGGGATTTAGTGAAATTGTATAATTCGAATACTTCAGCAAAAGCATATGCTCACCTTTCACATAAAATGAAAGGTGTTAAAATTGATTTCACACCAGAAGTATACAAAGAGTTCAAAATGAACCTGCATGCTGCATCTCAACTCTTTAGTTCTTCAGTAAATTACCAATTATCTAAGTCAGATATTGTGCTATCTAGTTTTATCAAGCAGGATAATGAAGAGAAGTTGGTTTCCTTCAAATATTTGGAATCCTTTGTAAATCAAGCCAAAGATATCTCGAACTTTTTGAATGATTTTTTTGGAAGATACAGAAGAATTCGAAGTGAAGATTTTCATGTTAAGCTAACTGATCTTAAAGCAAAAGTTGGCTTATGGAAAGAGATGAAAAATGGTTTTGGGTTTAAACCCAATGCGTCTCTTAATGATGAAATACAGGCATTGTTAATCGATACAAAAACTTTGTGCGGTGATAAATCGGCCGAAGAAAATGAAATATCCATTCAATCAATTGAAGAAAATATTCATAAGTTATCTCATCGGTTTGAAATGAAATTGAATCAGGAATGTAAAGTCCTGAATGTCCGAAATGTGCTTGACGACACTATTTCCAAACTTCATAATGAAGTTGGACAATTAGTAAAAGATATTAATAATTGTAAATTGTTCAAAGAGGAAATTTCGATAAATTCCCTTTCTTTAAGTTTAACCAAGTTAGCAATTGAAGATTTAATTCTTCAGTTAGAAAATGGCTTATTCGAGCTAAGATCAGGGGGTGAATTGCCTGCGTGGTTTAATTTTCACAACAATCTTTCTACCCAATCAAAAGCATTAATTGATGCCATTGTTGATTTGCCGAAAGAGAGATGGCAAGCGGAATATGACTCTTGGTTTTTGGAAGAATTGCTTTTCCAAAATGGCTTAACTGTTCAAGCAAAACTTTTTGAACACTTAGAAACTTTGCAGGATAAATGGGATACAATACGATTTAATGTTGGGGATAATTGCCAGTCATTAATGCGTTCAAAAAATACTTCAATTGCTTTTTATTCTACAGATGAAGCATTGGCTAAAAGTCAAGAATTTCAATATGCCGTTTTATTAGATAAAAACGCAATAGATGCTATTTCAGAATTCCAACCAAATTTTGAAAGAGTTTTGGG
>CAYOIL010000083.1:6985-11915 GCA_964403985.1 uncultured Saprospiraceae bacterium | reverse complement strand
AAGCCCAAAAAAATTAATGGAATTGATGATAATATGCTATTGCATGAATCGATGATTAATAGTCTTGAGGTAGAGGATGAACTCGAACAAAAACTGTTAAAGAGTAAATTGCTAGCAACATACTTTGTTGAAGATTCGCCACATGTACAATTGTATTTAACCTCACATAGTAATATTGTAATTGATAGCTTATATGCTGATCTTTCTGAGATTTTAGCTGATAAAATTAAAGAAGCTAAGCACATTAAAATGCGAGATAATGCTTTTAAAGTTTTCACTGAGTTTTTCTTAAACGATGCCGATATTAATTATTACTTCTATGATCAGTCAGCCTTAAGATTTAAAGACGAAGCCGATATTTATAGATTTTCGTCAAAAGTAAAGGCTCTACAATATGCTGGTTATTATACAGTAGCAATTGATAGATTTCAGTTGCAAAACCCTGCATATATTAACACGCTTCTAGAGAATCAAAATGCAAGTATTGATGCATAATATTATTGATTATGTTCCGCAACTAAGTATTCAAGAAAAAGAAGGTCGTAAAGTAATCAGTTGTTTGATTCGCAAAAAAGAATTGGTTCTGCAACCTGAAGAACTCGTTCGCCAAGCCTATCTTAAATATTTGATCGAAGGATTAGGATATAGTGCAATGAAGATAGCTGTGGAAAAAGGATTGAAAGTAAATGCCTTGCAAAGACGATTTGATATCATGGTGTATGATAAAGACATTTTACCGTATATCTTAGTGGAATGTAAGTCGATGTATATTGATTTAACGCAGGATGTTTTAGAACAAGTTAGTCATTACAATTTATCGTTTAAAGTACCTTTCTTAGTGGTTACTAATGGGAAACAACAGTTTGTATTCCAACTAAATAAAGAAAAGTCAGCTTATATTAAAGTTGACCACTTGCCTAAATTTATAAAGATATGACATTGTATGATGAGCTAGGAGAGGAGAATTTGAAGGTCTTGGTAGATACTTTTTATACCTCTGTATTATCAGATGAAAGGATTGCACATTTATTTAAAACAGATTTAACAACAATAAAGTCAAAACAATTTATGTTTTTGACCCAGTTTTTAGGTGGTCCTGGATTGTATACTGAAGCACATGGTCATCCTAGAATGCGTATGCGTCACATGCCTCATGAGATAACACCCTCTGCCGCTTATGCTTGGTTAGAAAATATGAAAAGCTCTATTGAATCTCTCCCAATTAATCAGGACTTAAAAGATCGTTTATTTCAAAGATTTCCTCATGTCGCAGCACATATGGTAAATAAAAGGGAAGAGTAATTTTTGAAGACTTTTGCCTTTTGATTTTGTAATGAAAAGTAAACGTTATTGCAAGATTTTCTATTTTTGTTTATATGAAAAACACTTGTATTTTATCAATACTACTCATTTTCTTAAGTAATCTAAGCGGCCAAACAGATTGGCGACTTGACTCTACAGAACTTTTTCAGATTTCGCAAGGGAATGTTGCAGACCCCTTTTCATACACTTATCATTACAACATTAATGGAGAATTAATAAAAGAAACTGGGTCGACATTCGTAAAAGATTATTATTACGGATCGAATAAAGTGAAGAGTTATTTAGATCATGAATTATCAGGAAAAATAGAAAAGTATACTGAATTCAATGAAGAAGGATCTCCAGTTTATAATAGGATTGAAAGATTTTTTGATGATGGAAACTTAAAGAGCAAGGTAGAAGAATATTATTATAGGAGTGACAATTTAGATTCGATATATGAATTTACAAATGATATACTAAGCAACATTTTCCTTTACACCTATGAAAATTCCAAAATAAGCACATATGAGCGAAGAAGTGATGATGGCACTTCAGAATATTTCACTTATGAATACGATAACTTAGATCGAATAAAAAGACTAACTAGAGATTATTATTACGGAAGTCCTGTGTTAACAAATTTTATAGTTGAAGAGTATTTTTATGAAGAAAATGTAGATATTTTACATCATTACAGATATGATATTTTAAATGAATTTCAACGCGGAAATACATTGATAACAAGGCAGGAAGATGAATGTACTGTTATAGATAGTTACGATTTTTATCAAGAAGATAGAGGTGATTCAGAGTTAGTGAAAATTACACGTACACAAGCCAATCTATTTCCTCATTCAGAAATTAACGATATAGAAGAGTATGATGTTGAAGCTGCCGATACTATTGTAAGCTTGTTAAAAAGTTATACTTATGAAGAAGTCGATGATAAGCATTTTGAGTTGCAAGAAATTAAACAAATATTTACTGGAGGAGAATTGGATTTTTTAGAAACAAGTTTTAGTCAGTATTCAAGAAATACGCAATATGATGAGAATCTTTCGCTCGATGTAGATGTTACTATTTTTTCTAATCCTGTTCAATCAGATACCTACTTTCAAGTACAATTAGATCAAAAACTCGAATGCACCCTAATTGTTTATAATGCGGAAGGTCGTTTAGTGAAGGAAAAAAATGTAGGAAGTAAGGAGCATATTTTGCTTAATGCTCCTAATCAAGCAGGTGTATATTTTATAGGATTTATAGATCATTCAGGAAATAGATCGAAGCTTAGGTGCTTAGTTGTCCAGTAGATTATTGATGAAATTCAAAATAAAAAGCATATTTTTATACAAAGATTAATGATATTTTGAAAATTAAATTACTTCTGATAGTTATGCTTTTACTTTCTATTCAAATGGAAGGACAAGGAGGGTGGAGACTAGATTCAGCTGAAGTTTTTCAAATTTTTCAAGGAGCTGTTCTTAACCCGAACTTGATTATTTATAAATACAATTCAGAAGGAAGGATTCTAAGTGAAAAATCAAATACTATAGACCGGGAGCATTTTTATGGAACACATTCTTATACTGTTAAAAATGATTTTCCTAATCAAGGATCATCAGAATATTACACACGTTCCTTTAAAAATGCTCAAGTATACAGTGAGTTTAAATCCTATAATCAAGAAGATTCATTAACTTATTATAGTAAAAGATTTAATTTTATTAGCGAACGGCTTGATTCTATCATACAATATGATAATGATCTACTAGTCAATAGAATTGTGTATAAGTATAAAGATCTTAGAGTAAGTGAATATACTTCTATTCGTTATTACCTTGATGAAATTTATAGTATTCAAACCCAAACCTTTGAATACGCTGAAGATGGAAGATTGACAACAAGCACTTTTAGAAGTATAACTCCAGGTAGTTACGACAACCTTACTGTCAATGAATATTTAGTAGGTGAGAGTCAGGATACGGTCTTAACTCATTATTATTACGAAGGTGAATTTAATGGGGGAAGTATGAGAGTGTCAAGAATTGAGGAAGAAAATGTGTCGATTTTAGATAATTATTCTTTTGCAGAAGAAGATGTTTCTGACCTTGAATTAACATCAGTTGCTATTTATACTACCAATGCTTTTCCTCATCGAAGTTTAGCTGATCAAGTAGAGTACACCGTTTTTTTTGGAGATTCGATTCTAACACAAAAAAGAACATATAGTGCTTTAGAGATAGATGAAAATCAATTCAGGTTGACAACTGTAATGACTGGTTTTGATTTTGTTGGAAATGTTGAATTTTTAACAACTAATTTATCGTATTATAGTAAAGTCGAAACTAGCGATCCAGTTTTTAATAGTGAGATTGAATTTGATGTATTTCCTAATCCAATAGAAGTAAATAGTTATTTTAAGATAAGATTTAATCAAAAAGCGCCTGCAAATTACTATTTGTATGATTCCATGGGAAGATTAGTTCAGAGTTTGGGAATAGGGGGAAAGGAGCATATTTTGGTTTATGCTCCGAGTCAGCCAGGGGTTTATTATGTAGGATTTGAAGATGGGACAGGAGAGCGGACGATTACTAAGCCAATTGTAGTGCATTAGAACTGTTGAAGTTTTATTTGGTTGTTGAATTGATTTAAAGTAGAGAAGTAACTATATTTAATGCAACCAAAAAAACAAAAATGAGAATTCGAACCATTCTGACTTTCCTACTAATTGTCTTATGTAGTTCAACCTCACTCTTTTCCCAGAAACAATGGGTATTAGATTCCCTAAGCGTTTCCTATGATCCAGATATTTCATTTTTAGAAACTTTTCAAGAAAAGTATATCTACGATGTCAATCAGAATATTGAAGAACTTCATCATACGCGTTATTCCATTTTCAATCAATATAGTGAAGAAGAACTAAAAGAGTCTACCGAATACAAAGATGGTCGAAAGGAAGAAAAGCAAACAATATTTAATGCGGAAGGTAAAATTGATACAATTATCATTCAAAAATTTGATTATGATGGAAGTTTACTTTCCATAGAAGTTAATGAATACAATTATATTGATGGTGTGTTGAATAAATTGACAAGAATTGTAAACGATGAAATAGTAGAGTTTAGAATTTATGAAAATGAGCAAGTTATTTATGTGGAATATAGTGATGAAGGTGAAATAGAATCAACAATAGATTACAGTTATAATGAAAAAGGTTTACTTGAAACATACTATTTCTTTAATGCTGAAACCTTTGACAGTATAATAGATTCAATTTTCTACGATAATCAAGACCGAAAGATTCTTGAGCATAGATACACGTTTTCATATTTTGGAGATGAATTAGAATCAAGAGAGTATAGGTATAACGAAAATTCTGATTCGATTATATCATACAGATACTTGTTTAATGAATTTACAACTGGAACATTAGAAGTTCGATCTAGAATGGCCCAAGATAGTGTCATTAGTACCTATTCTTTGCTTGAAGAAAACATTCAAAACCCTATTAAAAAAGCACAACAAGTTTATTCCAAAGTCAATTTTTTACATGGCATTGAGTATGAAATAGAAAGCCATAGTTTTGATGACAATCAAGATTCGATTCTAAGAAGGTCCTCACAAA
>CAYOIL010000083.1:0-6975 GCA_964403985.1 uncultured Saprospiraceae bacterium | reverse complement strand
CTTTTACACTGTAGAAAAAAAAGAAGATGTATATTCTAGCAATGGCAATTTTTTCTATACTAAATCGACAATATCTTATTATATAAATTGGGATTCTGTAACATTTGTCGAAGACCCCAGTGATTTGTTTTTATATCCAAACCCTGCAGGAGTTGGGCAGTTTTTCGTACTATCATCAGATCTTTTACCAAGTGCAAGCTATTACCTAGTGAATTCATGTGGTCAACTAGTGGAATCGAATCTTCAGCTAGGAGATTCGAATCGAGTAGAGATAAAAGCTCCAGATATTCCTGGTATTTATTTCATAGTTATAAGAGACAGCGAAGGGAAGTTCACTTCTAGTAATTCTATAATTGTATATTGATATAAAACAGAAATTAGATATAGTTTATAAGGTGATTTTTTGGGTTTAAAGCCCAAAATGAATAAGAGGAAGAATTTTGTAAAGAACTATAGATTTGGAGCTATTAGCAAGACTAGCTATTGCAGAATATTTTGTACTTCATTACGATAAGCTTAATATAAGATGATATTTAAACAGGAATTTATTGAGTGGATCAACATTATTAATAAGAATGAAAACCCACCAAAGGAGATTATCGCATACTGGTTTGGGCTGATGGAAACAACTGAAGGATTCACTATGTATGTTATAGGTTCCCGAGAGTTTGATGAGAATGATGATGATTGGACATGCAATAATGATTTTGAGCCTCGAAATAAATATTTTGATATTCCAACTAGTTACTCCACAAATAAAGACTGGGAAGTTATTTTAAAAGATTCACTGGCAATTTTAAAAGAGTATGTGATTTCTCAGAAATTCGATACTTCAATTTTCCGAAATGCTATTGCAATAGCTCTAGGCTTTGATGGTGGAGACTTAAACAGAGTAAAATAAAAAGCGAAAGTACAAAACTATGTAAAAATGCATTAAATCGCATTTTACATTAAACGTTAGTCATTATTCCCCAGATTCAGCCGATCAAAATTGAAGTGAAAATCTATTAATTTTTCCTTGACAAATTAATTTCCCTTAATATCGTCCACCTCTAATATTGTATTATTTAAAAGGATAGAGTAAATTTGGAAATGGAATATAACTATTGATAATCAATACCTTATTGAACGTTAATCTGAATTAAAGGAAACAACATGAATTGACTTAAAAGGAAAAGAGCTGATTATTTGAATAATAAAGCTATAAAGCATTTTGAATCGCAAGATTATAAAAAGGCCATTGAATATTTTCAAAAAGTTCAAGAATTGTATCCAAACTGGAGCTCACCAATGGCAAATGAAAGCTTATGCCATTTTGAACTAGAACACTATTTTAATGGATATAAACTACTAAATGAAGCTATTGCCATAGAACCGAATAATGACGATTACTTAGCTAACAAAGTCTACTTTCTTATTAGAGAAAATAAGTATAAGGAGGCATTAAACATATCAACTAAATTAATAATTAAGTCTGACAATATTGAATACCTCGCAAATCATGGTTTCTTGCTTTTTTCCTTGACAAGGTATAAAGATTCAATTGATATTTATAATAAACTTTACTCAATTACTGGCGATTTAGTTTACAGACTATGTACGGCTGAAAGTTTCTCTAAATTGAATTATGTCGATAAAGCTATTAAGATTTATGAAGATGTACTTGAAATAGCCCCGAGTTCTTATTCAGCTTTAAATAATATAGGATATGCACAACTCAAAAAGAAAAACTATCAAATCGCAATTAATTATTTTAATAAAACGATTCAGGTGAAAAATGACTATGCATTTGCATACAATAATAGAGGGTTTGCAAAACTTAAAATGGGGAATTTGACTGAAGCAAAAATAGATATAGAAAAATCACTTGAACTTGATGGTAAGAATTCTTATGCGTATAAGAATTTAGCATTGTATTACATTGAAATGAAAAACACTACAAAAGCATTGACCTCGCTAAATAAAGCTAAAGACTTAGGATTTAAGGAACTATATGGTAACGAAGTTGATGAATTGTTACATCAAATTAACGACGGCACTTAAGATGCGATAAGATACAAGATCTATTTCCTTCGACACAGGTCCTCCTTCCTTAAAAAGAGTAGGGGAGTCTTGCTTTTAAAACTCCCCTTTTTCTCTTTGTCGAAACATGTTTTTTACATGCTGCGATACTTGATCTCGATTTTATTGCTTTTTTACGGCGAACTTTACAAAAGGTATCCCCATGCTTGTGCCTATTGTCATCCGCCATGTGGGATAAGAAAAAGAAATTTGGCAGTGTTACCAAAATTTGGTAACTTTATAAAAAGCAAATTATTATGGGCAAAAATACATCAATAGCACTTGGAGAACATTTCGAAGATTTTGTAAAGTTTAGAATTAGCGAAGGAAGATATAAAAATGCAAGTGAGGTAATTAGAGCGGGATTACGATTGCTTGAAGAAGAAGAACAAAGGTTCTATGCACTAAGAAAAGCAATTCAAGAAGGTATGGATAGTGGAATAGTTGAAAACTTTGATCCAAAAGAACACTTAAAGAAAATAAAGCTTGAAAGATCTCAAAATGCATAGATTTGTAATAACAGAAAAGGCAATAAAAGACTTAACTGGCATCTGGAACTATACCTTTGATACATGGTCAGAAGACCAAGCGGACAAATATTACGGTGAACTATTAGAATTCTGTCAAACATTAGCCGAAGAACCTGAAAATGGCAGATGTTACAAACAACTAATTCCCAAACTAAAAGGTGCTAAAATAAATAGACACATCATATTCTATCGAACAATAACAGAAAATACAATAGAGATAGAAAGAATACTTCATGAACAAATGGATCTAAAATCACGACTTGAAAAATAGTACCCTACATAATCGATTAGATGGCCCTAACAACTGTCGTTGCTAGGGTAAACCTCTCACGGTTCTGTTGAACTTTTCGAAGTACCACCGTACCTACGGGTCTCCTTTAAGGCGGTTTACTAAATCGAAACTTTGAATTTTAAGTAGTAGTCAATCTTAAAAGTATTGTTTTTATATAATTAACTCGAATTAGGGGGTAACAGAGTGTATAATTTATCATTCTCCTTAACTACTGAATGATAAGTATGTTTGATTTTGATATAGAAGATTGTGACATTTTCAAAACGTATTGTCCAGTATTTACCGAAATATCATATGCTGCAACTGGTTGATTCTGAGTAGCCTCTTTAATCAATCTTCCATGCATATCATATAATTCCCACTTAACATCTTCCAGTTCACCAACATTCATTGTTATTTGATCGCCGGATTGTATAACATTAGGGTAGAAGTTAAGATTGTCAATAACTGGAATTTTTACTGAAATGATTTTTGTTTCCCAAGTTTTACCTGTAGAATCTTTTACTTTTAGTTTATAATATAGAACAAAAGAATTCAATCTAGAATCAGTGAAATTTTGTTCATTATTGTCAATCTGTACAATTCCTACTCCTTCATCTATTTTATAGAAATCTTGGCCCCGACCCAAACCTCAAAATCCAACAACTTCATTTATCCATCAATGGAACAAAAGAATATTGATCAGAAAATCAAATATTTTTCATAGCTTTAATGCATCTATTAGCCCATAAAAAGGAACAATATAATGCAGAAAATTTCAATCATTAATTCTATACATTCAGTTAAGCAATTTCTTATAAAAGTAGTTAGTACTTTTTTACTGTTTATGTGTTTTCAATTACAAGCACAAGTATGGGAGCAAGTATCCTCATTGCCTAGTAGTTTTAATTCAACACATCATTCTTTTGGGTTTAGTTTTAATGATATGGGCTATATTGTTGCAGGAAATTCGAATTCTGGAGAGAGAGATGAATTTTATGAATATGATCCAGTAAGTGATTCTTGGACAGAGCTTACCCCTTTTCCTGGAGGAGCGCGTGGATTTGCGATAGGCGATACATGGGATGGGAAAGCCTACTTTGGCTTTGGGAATGACGGTTCGTCAAACTTAAATGATTTGTGGGTATTTGACCCTACAGATATGAGTTGGACGCAATTGGCTTCTTGTCCATGTTTAGAAAGAATACATCCAGCAATGATTGCACATAATGGGAAAGTATTTGTTGGATTAGGAGGAAGTACTATAGGGAATTTGAATGATTGGTGGGAATATGATATTGCATCTGATAGTTGGATCCAAATAGATGATTTGCCTTCTGTAAATCGTCACCACCCTTATCAATTTGGTATAGGAGATAATGTTTTTGCGGGATTAGGACATGGGAATGGTATTTTTAATAATTGGTTTCGCTATAACATGACTAGTGCAAGTTGGACTCAGGTAAGCTCTTTGCCAGGAGAGGGTAGAGTAGCAGGAACACAATTTTCTAACAATGGCACAGGCTTTGTTTTAAGTGGTGATGGAGAGGATCATGGGAGTATGGAAGAAGGAGAATTTTGGGCCTACGACCCAGATGCAGACAGCTGGCAACAATGGCCATCTCACCCGAGTAGTTCTCGTTGGGCACCAGCTTCATTTGTTATTAATGATGAAGTTTATATCATAAATGGTACTAGTTTTTCACAATACGTTACAGAGATTTATAAATTTGATTTGACATCTTATGTAGATTCAGATAATGATGGTTTTTATACCGATGTAGATTGTGATGACAGCAACTCGGACGTTAATCCTGCACAACCAGAAATACCTTATAATGGAATTGATGATGATTGTGATCCTACAACTTTAGATGATGACTTGGATCAAGATGGATATCCACTTGCAGAAGACTGCGACGATATGGATTCGAATATCAATCCTGATCAGCCAGAAATCCCATACAATGGTATAGACGAGGATTGTAACGAATTAACACTGGATGATGATTTGGATCAAGATGGTTATCCCCTTGAAGAAGACTGTGATGATACTGATTCTAATATTAATCCAGATCAACCGGAAGTACCTTACAATGGAATCGATGATGATTGTAATGAATTTACTTTGGATGATGACCTAGATCAGGATGGATTCCCACTTGCATTTGATTGTGATGATAATAATTCAAATATAAACCCAGTACAACCAGAAATACCTTACAACGGAATCGATGATGACTGTAATCCAGATACTTTTGACGATGACATTGATCAAGATGGATTCCCAGTGACAGAAGACTGTGATGACAATGACCCGGATAGTAATCCTGACCAACCAGAAGTGCCTTACAATGGAATTGATGACGATTGTGATGCTGCGACTTTAGACGATGATTTGGATCAAGATGGATTCGTACTTGCAGAAGACTGTGATGACAATAATTCAGATATTAATCCTGGTCAGCCAGAGATTCCATATAATGGAATTGATGATGATTGTAATGAAGAAACATTGGATGATGATCAGGATCAAGATGGATTTGCCTCAGCAGATGACTGTGATGACAATAATCCAGATATAAACCCAGCTCAGCCAGAAATTCCTTACAACGGAATTGATGATGACTGTGACCCTTCAACTGTAGACGATGATATAGATCAGGATGGATTCCCAGAAGCAGAAGATTGCGATGATAACAATGCAGACATCAATCCAGATCAAACCGAAATAATTTACAATGGCATTGATGATGATTGTGATGCTGCTACTTTAGACGATGATATAGATCAAGATGGATTTCTTTTAGCGGAAGATTGTGACGATAACAATGCAGAGATTAATCCTGATCAAATGGAGATTCCATATAATGGAATTGACGATGATTGTAATGCGGAAACCTTGGACGATGATCAAGATCAAGACGGTTTTAATTTCGCAGAAGACTGCGACGATAACAATCCCGACATCAATCCAGGTCAACCAGAAGTACCGTATAATGGCATTGATGATGACTGTGATTCTGCTACATTAGACGATGATCTTGATCAAGATGGATTCAATCTGGTAGATGATTGCGATGACGAAAATCCAGACATTAATCCAGATCAGCCGGAGGAGCCATATAATGGCATTGACGATGATTGTAATGCCGCTACTTTGGACGATGATCTTGACCAAGATGGATTCAATTTGGCTGACGACTGTGATGACAATAATTCAGATATCAATCCTGACCAAACAGAGGAGCCATATAATGGAATTGATGATGATTGTAATGCAGAAACCTTGGATGATGACTTTGACCAAGATGGATTCAATTTAGCAGAAGATTGCGATGACGATAATCCAGATATCAATCCAGATCAAGCAGAAGAGCCATATAATGGAATTGATGACGATTGTGATGCAGCTACTTTAGACGACGATTTGGATCAAGACGGTTTCCCTCTCGCAGACGATTGTGATGACACCAACCCTGACATTAATCCTGATGCTGAAGATATTCCAGACAATGGGATCGATGAAGATTGCGATGGCATGGATTTAGTAACCTCAACTAATGAATTAGCTAATTCTACGGTTACTGTTTACCCTAATCCTACGAGTGATGTGATTAACATTGATATTATTGGCGAATTGAATTACAGAGTGAGTCTATATGACTTACAAGGTAAATTACTCAATAGTTCTTTCAATTCTACAGTTTTGGAAATGACTAACTTACCACAAGGTGTTTATCTGCTTCAGATCCAAGATGTTGACTCAGGTCAAAAACTTGTCAAGAGAGTTGTAAAGGCGGATTAAGGAGTAAAATAGTAGGGTATTGAAAAGGGTGGGGCTTTCGCCCAAAAGGTGGGGTATGTTTCTTTGAGATTTCAGAAATGAAGAGAGCTATCTGTTTCCGTGGGTTTTGGGGTTTTGGGACGTTGTTTTTAATGAATAGATGAGGATGAGACAACATACTATTGAAGAGCTAGGCAGTTCTTCAAAGCAGCTAAATATGTTCCAGTTTTTCTTGGTAAGTCAGCAAGAGAAAGTCCTATAAATAAGGATTTGTTATTTTTTTCTTAGATAAGTGAAGGGCAGGGGGGGGAGTATGGAAGATGTAG
>CAYOIL010000082.1:4371-14441 GCA_964403985.1 uncultured Saprospiraceae bacterium | reverse complement strand
AAATTAAAACTTTTTAATCTAATTTTGTGTCCAGTTATTTATCGGGATAACATCAAAGTTGAAATAAGCCAACAATTGACATTATAATCATAATAGCGTTTTCTATAATTGTAGCTTCGGTCATTGGTAAATTTAATGCAGTTCCTAAACATGCACATTTAATTTCATTTTTAGACAAAAGAGCTTTTGTTACTCCTATTGTTGTTATACCTAAAATAGCAATTGTAATAATAAAAGCGATTGTAATATTCCATCTTATTAAAAACATTATTCCAAGTGCTGTTTCTATAAAAGGATAAATTAAACCATAGGATGGAAAAGCTTTTGAAACAGGATCATACATTTGGAATGAAGATGCAAAACCTTTTAAGTCTAGCATTTTGAAAAAGCTAAAGACTATAAAAAATAGTCCCATAAAATCCAACATAATTTCCTTGGGGATTAAATTATTTCTATGTATAATTAAAGATCCAACTAATATATATCCGAGAATTAGAAACAAGGGCTTTAATTGTTTCCATTTAGTTTCTTTCTCTTCTATTTGTTGAGTTGGGGCTTTAACAGCATACTCAGAAATGCTGTATTTTGTAGGTAAGATTTCTGTTAGTGTATTTAGGGATATTTTAGAATCAGAATTAAAAGTCGTTTTTTTTGATTCTAGATTAACAGTTAAATCTTTAATATTTTCTATTTTCGATAGGCTTTCTATTACATGTTTTCTGCAATTGTTGCAAGTCATTCCTTCTACTATATATGTATGTTTCATTCTTTTCTTTTAATATTAACTTCATAAGTTAAACGGATTATTCATCGCAAAGTTAATTGAACTAGGGATTATAAATCTCTGCATGTTGATTATATCAAAAAATAAATGATGGAGTTGGATTAATATTAATAAAATAAGAAGATAAAGCTTGCCATGATTAAGCAGAAACTGAAAATTTGTTTGAAACGTATATTTTGAAGTGGTTTCGATAGGTAATAGCTTGTCTCATGAATAATTCTGGTTTAAAATAATTTCAATTACTAATCTTTTTTATGCCTGTTTATTTGTCATTTAAGAATAATTTCATGTAAATTTGCGCCCCTAGAATAAATGGCCCAATAGCTCAGCTGGATAGAGCAACACACTTCTAATGTGTAGGTCTCAGGTTCGAATCCTGATTGGGTCACTTTTAAAATTCTAATTAAGTGCTACAATATCTAATAAAATAGGAGTTGTGGCACTTTTTGATTTAAGATGTTTGTTATAGATTATTGTTTTATTACTTTTAGAAAAAATACTAAATCTATTAAAATTCATCTTATGGCAATCTCTTCATCAAACAAAGTTCAAAAAGCAATTAACGATCTTAAGGACTTCGAAAAAGTATACTATGATTCTTTCGAAATCATGAAAATTCCAGAAGGGCTAATATATACAAGGGTTATTAATGGGGGAGTAGGCTCATCCTTTTTTGTGCCAAGCTCTAAGTAGAAAGAAGTAATATTGAAATTTAGATTTATAGATTACATACTTCTTTTTAGTCGCATTTCTTGATCTTCAAGAAAATTTATGAGAGAACTGAATAAGGCATCGTGAATGACAGCATTTACTGCAGAATCTTGAGTGACAGCAGCAGGATTATAGATGATTTTACCACTCATTCCATCAAAGTTATATTGAGGTAAGTCTTTCGTTGATTTTCTGGTTATACTCCAGTCAACATTAACTTCAGCTTGAAGAAACTTTGTGTTTTCATCGATAATTACTTCATAAATCTCGATTGATTTAATTGATCCTAAAGAGTAGAATTGATATCTACCTCTAGTCATTTCATGATATTCATTTAACTCATTTATTAAATATTGATTTTTGGGATTTACTGCTTCTTGAATTTTTGCATCATTCTCTGATTTGTTGTACGCATTGCTAATTTCTCCTACATAGTTAATATCCTTCATGTAGCCGATATAATCAACATTATAAGTATTGATTTTTATGTCTTCAGCAAAAGTTAATTCTATTGGTTTTACTTGAGATAAAATAATAGTGTCAACATTAATTTTCTGTGATGTTGTAAAAACATCATGCATTCCTTCTTTCAGAATGCCAAATTCACTTTTATAACCTTTTTCTTTCACAATAACTTGATGATAGCCATCACTAGGATTAACTGTGAAAAAAGATTCTTTATCCCATTTTAAACCATCAATAAATATTTCTTGAGTTTTTCTTTCAGTTTCAATAAAATATGTTTTTTGGGCTTGACCCCAAAAAAAGCACAACATAAAAACAAGGAAATACAGAATTTTCATCATCAACGATTTTAGATAAAGAAAGATACTGTTAAATTCAAGGTTTGTCAAATTAAATCACTAAAAAATAAGAGATACGCAAGATATACAGCACTAGTAATTTCTTAATTTATTTTGGGCTTAAGCCCAAAATGAAAAAGTTAAAGCAAAAAGAAAAAGTCGAAAATTACTTGCATCGTATTATTCAATTATATATATTTACTTCATAACCAACGTAGAGTGTGCTAAGAGAACAAAAATAAATTATAATTCTTACAGTATGCAAACTACAAAACCTAACGTCGTAAAAGATTACGCAAAATTGTCTAAAGCAATTAAAGAAATGTTATTTGAAGCTTATCCATATGGCTTCGATAAACACTTAATTAGTTTCTTTTCTCCATTCGGTAAACTGATTTCAGTTTTACCATATGAAACCGATGAATATAAATATATGATTCGGATGACCAGAAAACAAGCGATGAAAATTGCAATGGAGTATAGAGGCTATCATAAACAATCGGCCTAAATTTAAAATTGATTTTAAAGAATTCTGTATTAGTATTTGGAAGCCAAGGGTAATTTTCGATATTTACGATAAATAGTTAGCCCCTATATGGCTTGGAAAAACAAAATTGATACTTATCTAGTAAAAGCTAGACTTCTAAATGAAAGTCTTGGCAAGGATTCTGCATTTGATGATTTAAATCTTCAATCAGTAGATTTGATTGAATCTGCAAAAGATTTATGTAATGAACTACATGAAATAGATTGGAAATCAAAAGAGGATAATGAAAAAGAAATCCTTGAATGCATGATTTATCGTTGGTCAATTGATTCACTTGATGTTTCAATATTATTGCGAGATGCTTTTCTGAAAACGTCTAAAGATTTCATTTTAAAACTATGTAAAGGAGGAGATGAAAAGTCTAAAATTGTTTTTAAAACCGAGGTCCAAGAACTATGTAAAAAGGCAATAAATCAAAATATTCAGCTTATTAAAGAAATTGAAGATCTTAAAAGCGGAATAAATCCTATTTGGTATCATCAACTTTCGCCTACTCAAGCAATAGCAGGTCAGCAAGAAGTTTTAATTGATCAGCTTAGACAGATTTATAAATCAAATAGTAAGCTTTCATCTATTATCCCTTCCATAAATAAGTACAGAGAGTATTTAATAACTTATGGAAATAGTCGACTCCTTCGTTTACGATCTTTGATAGAAAATATGGATGAAGTAAGCGAAATACTTGGTTCATTGAGTAATGATTCAACAAAAGAAGATGTAAGTTCAGCAAGCAAATCACTTCAGTCTAAGAGCGAAAGCATAGAAAATGAAAAAATAGTTACAGAAGCTTTTGAGCAATTCAAAAGTGGTAGTGGAACAATAAAAATTCCTATTCATGCTGATGGTGGAGAAATGGTTTACAAGGAATTATCAATTGATAAGAAAGTAGAAAGCTGGACAGAAAATCAATTGTTTCCAAAGTTTTACGATGCTGATCTTGATATAAAAAGTCTGTATGATAGTTCTTTAATAACGCTGTTTAATACAAGAAATAAATTAGAGAGTCTTGTATTAAATGCACAAGGTGACTTTAAAGTAGATCAGGTTCAATTAACGAGTAATCTTAATAAGTTGCTAACGAATATTAAGGAATATTCAAGTAATTTGGATGAAGAAGTTAACATGGTTAATAGGATGGTAGGGGAGCAACTTCAGGCAAGTAAGATTTATGATTTAAATACTACTTTTTTACCTGAGTTGAATTTTACCAATATTAAAAAGATTGCGAATCAGCAAAAATGGTATAAACCTAGTTTTTGGAATTCATGGAAAAATGAAATTACAAAGACTATTTCTAAGCAAAAGATTCCATTTATAAAAGGAATTCAACAAGATCCTTATTCTTTTGTAGAAGAGCGAATTATTGAAGCCCATAATTTAGATGCTAATAGTTTGTTTTTGAAAAAGGGGTATTTGGGTCGAAGCTTTTATGTTGAAAGAAAAGAAAAACAAAATGCAATTCTTAACGCGATAAAGAGATGGAAAAAGGGATATCAGGGTAGTGTATTAATTACGGGAAGAAGAGGAAGCGGAAAGTCTAGTTTAATGGAGTTCATTCCGCAATTAATAGATGATTTACCTGTTGTAAAACTTAAGGTGCAGAATGTTATCAATTTAAATGGTAGAAAGCATCAATTGTCTCATGACTTATGTGATGCTATTAACTTCTTGTCAGCTCAAAGTATATTAAAACCTGCAATAATTTGTATTGATGATTTAGAGACATGGCAAACAGATGAGATTTCGATGTTTGATACAATAAAGGATTTGACGGATGGGATAAGTAAGTATGGGAAAAGGCTGTTTTTTATTATTGGGACGAATCAATTTATGCATATGCATATCAATAGGATGTTTGATTTTAATAGTCGATTTTCAGAGATCATAAGTATGAATGATATGGCTTCCCAGTCAATCGTAGATGCATTGGTAGTAAGACATAACGCTTCTTTAAAAAATATAGATATAGATGAGAATGTGAGTTTAGGAAAGCGAGCTTCGAGGATTTCGACTAAGTCGCGAAGCAACGTAGGAGCAAGTATGCTCGCCTGGGAACGATATCTTGAGAAAGGGGTTAAAATTGAATTTCCACCACTCAGTTTCAACAAACTAGTAGCGAAGCATCATTTACTATTAAAAGTGATACTGACAAATGGGAATTTGAAAGAATCGTCTTTTCGAAAAACGTTGACAAATGCAGATAATAATTTCTTTAGTGAAGAAGTAAGAAAATTAATAGGATATAAAATATTAGAGAGGACTTTTGATGGACACTTAAGAGTCAATCCTTTTATAATTGATGATGTGGAATACGTTTTATTAAAAGAAATGAACTAAGTATGAACGAAGCATTACAGTCTTACTTAACATGGTGGCAGTTTTTGATAATTGCTGCTATTTTGTGGTTTATTTATTACTTGCTGAGGCGTTTTAAAACGTATATTTTTCATGCTACATCATTAAAGACTCTGCACTTACCTGTAATTATCTTATTGGGATTGTTCTTAATAGCTTTTGTAATGTTGAATCCTGTAATTGATGGTTTTGTAATTATAGTAGCTCTTGTTTTATTTTACCCTGTTATTTCCTCTTTTCTACAAGGAATTATCGCTTTTACAAATACTAATTTGTCAAAAGGTGATTTAATCAAAGTAGGTAAAAAACAAGGTCGAATATCAGATATTTCATTATCTGGAGTTAAATTATTGACAGGCTCAAATAATATCTTTATTCCTTTTAGTCAATTAGCAGAGAATGTCATTGAAAGATATCAAAGTGATCAAACACTTTACTTAAGTTTTTACTGTAAACCAATCGATGAAGAGACTAAATTATCCCTTGCAACTATTGAAAAACTTATTTTTAATTTTCCTTTTCTAGATAATAAATCTAATATTGAGATTTCTCAATTAAATAATAAAATTAAAGTCAATTTATCTTTAGCAAACAATCGCTTTCGAGCAAGTTTGTTAAAACAAATAACTGAGGCTGGATATTCTATTGAACTTTCGAAAAACAACTAATTATGGCAGGTGTATCGGCATATAGTTTAATCATTGTTGCTTCAATAATCTTGATTATCTCATACTTTTTTGGTGAAATTTCAAAAAAGTCAAGTATCCCTTCTGTACTTTTATTAATTGTGCTAGGAGTTGTTGCTAAGTTTGGATTAGATTATGCTGAACTAGGAGATATTAAGTTTGATGGTATACTTGAGATTTTAGGTATTGTGGGGCTTATAATGATAGTTTTAGAGGCTGCACTTGAATTGAAATTAGAGAAGGATAAGGCAATTCCAATAACTAAATCCTTTGTAATAGCTTTAGTAGGTTTGCTCTTATCCACTTGGTTGACAGCCATTGTTTTGCAATATTTTATCGATGGATTAGATACACTTGCAGCTTGGATATATGCCACTCCATTATCCATATTATCAAGTGCGATTATTATACCTAGTGTTATCGATCTTCAAAAAGACAAAAAAGAGTTTCACATTTATGAATCTACTTTTAGTGACATCTTAGGAATCATGTTGTTTTATTTCTTAACCGGTCAAGTTCATGAGGTAGGTGAAGTAGATGCTCATGGAGGAGCAAGTTTTGGTGAATTTGCTTTAACAACACTTATTACTGTTTTTATAGCATTTGTAAGTAGTTATGCGATTATATTTATTTTTCAAAAAATCAAATCTTCAGTTAAGCTATTCTTATTGATAGCTGTTCTGTTATTGATTTATAGTGTTGCTAAACAAGCACATTTATCCTCCTTAATTATCATTTTAATTTTTGGCTTGCTTGTTTCTAACATGGACGTATTTTTTAGAGGGAAACTAAAGCAATGGCTTGATCATGAAGCAGCGCATAATATGTATCATGGCCTACATGTAATCACAATGGAATCAGCATTCGTTGTTCGAACTTTTTTCTTTGTTATTTTTGGTATTACAATTACATTTGATTCTTTAGCTGATGCACGTGTAATAGCTCTCAGTGCGATTTGTTTAGCTATAATCTACATTGTAAGATTTGTTATATTACGGGGATCGGTAGGTAAAAATATAATTCCACAATTATTTATTGCACCTCGAGGCTTGATAACAATTTTACTATTTAATGCAATTCCTGAATCTGTAATAAATGCTGGATTCAAAAAAGGTATTTTGTTATTTATAATTATAGGAACATCTATTATTATGACTATTGCAATGATCTACAATAAACGTCGTTCAAATGGTGCAATTTCCGCTGTTAGTAACACGCCTGTAAGATCTGTTAAATGGCGCTTGCCTGAGTAAAAGGCTAGAATAATGATGAATGTTTATTTAAATTTCTATCTTTTCATTTTTAACCATTAGATATTCTTGTTAATAAGGAAAGTAATTGAAATATTTCTCCATTCAGTTGTTCCACCATTTACACTCATAAATCGTTTAATGAATAAATTGGCTTGAAAATGACTAGGCTTTCGCCCAAAAGGAAAGTTTCAAGAGTATATTCAATGCAAAATCACCTCTAAAGGCGTTTTAACGATCGTTTTTTGACTTTTCTTAAATGAGGTTGGTGATTTGTAGAAAAGCTTTCAAACGACGATCTAAATATGTGTTATTGCAGTTTTTGTTAGGGAGTGATCTTTTGCTATTGAAGTTTATAAAACTTCAAAGGACCATTATTTTGAGCTGCAACAAGAAGCTTGTCATCTTTTCGATTTATAAGTCTGATCTTTCTGAAGTTTCCGTCGAGATTTAATTGGCTTTCATATGGCATTAGTGCATCAAATTCTTTTCCTGCCTTGTTCATTAATACTACTCCTCTTCCCGCATCTAAACGAGGCGTTTCATATTCAGTATCATAATTGTTTCCTACTGCTATAATATCACTATACCCATCGTTATCAATGTCATAGATTACCATGTCGTAAATCGGAGCTATTTGGGCATAAGAGGGTAGTTTTTTGTATTCAAATTTTCCATCATTATTGATTAAGACATAAGAGGCAAAGCTTGTTGCCTTGTATTTGTGAGATTCTTCTACACTTTTTTCACCTAAAATATCAATGATGTCACTATTGGCAAACTCCTTATATGTTTTAATCTTCTTCTCTATAAAGGGCATTTGTTCAGTGGAACATTCTTTACCTCTTGCGGGAACAATTCTTCCTTTATATTCTTTAGCAAGGACTACATCTAGTGTGCCGTTTTTATCAAAATCATTGGCATATAAATACAAAGGTTTTTCATCACTGACTTTATGCTTAATATTCTTACCAATATTTCCTAGAATAAAATCGTCATCTCCATCATTATCTATATCAACTTTCTTAATACTTTGCCACCAGCCATATTTCTCTTCAGTTATATAGTCACTACTTACTTTAGAGTATTGACCATTGTGTGAAAGGAAGACTTCTGGTTTTCCCCATTCAGAAACAACAATAAAATCTTGAATGCCATCTTTATTTAAGTCACTAAATTCTATATCTCTTACTAGAGGTATGTTCTTAAAATCAGGAGCTAATACATCTACTTTGTTTTCATAAGTTCTCTTGTTTAATTGGTATATTCCATTGACTTCACTCAAAGGGTATTTTCCTGGTTTTGCAGCACCTAAAACGAAAATTTCATCAACTCCATCTTGATTTAAATCCATGGATTTGATACGATATGTAGAAGCAGTAGAAGTGGGTAATGCCGAAGCTGCTTTTGAGTATGTCCCTTTATTTATGACGTAAAATCTATCTTGTAATAAATTTTCTTTTCCAAGCATTTCACCACTGCCCCCACTTGCTGTTATTAACTCACTTACTTTGTCGCCATTAGCATCTACAAAGATTGCATCATTGTCTTCACAATATTTGTCGTTCTCAAATGCCTTGCTTTTTACAGGGGAAAATGTACCGTCTTCTGACTGTAAATAAAAGCTCGCTTTTTGGGCGAAAGCCCCTCCTAAATAGATATCATCAAGCCCATCATTATTAATGTCTCCCACAGCAAGTGCTGGGCCCATTGTTGATTGTTTTTGAGGAAGTAAAACTTCTTTAGCAAAATCCTCAAAATTATTTTCTTCGTGTGTCCAATTTATATTTAACTTTTCGTCACTTATTTCTTGTAGTACAATGTCACTTTTGGTTTTATCAGAAAGTTTACTTGCATTCGGCTGATAAGTAATTGTAATTTCTTGATTTGCATTTGTTTTAGGTAGCGTTTGAATTTTACCATCAGCCCACTTAACCTCTATTTTATCAACATTATCTAGTTCTCCTAAACCAAAAAATAAACGTTGATCCATAGATGAAAGATAGCCTCTTACAAAGGTGTATTCACTTACTTGAATTTGATTTCCATGGTAAATGTATACTACTGCATTGTATTTGTTAGTAGGATTTGAAGGGGATTCTAATTTTATTGAAAGGTAGTTGCTGGCATTGTTTTCTCTTGTATTATTTTTAACAATATGTGCTTCGTCATCTATGTTATTTACAACCAATTCGAGGTCGCCATCATTATCTAAATCACCATATGCTGCACCATAACTAAAAGTCCCCACATCAGGGTAATTATATGTTGCTGGGTTTTCTTTAAATTCTAGATTCCCTTGGTTTACATATAATAAATTACGAAGGCGAATACTGGGCATTTTAGCATACATTTCTTTTCTCATTTCCAGTGGAACTGTACCTCCGTTTTTCTGCCTAATCTTTTCCATTTCTATTCTGAAATCGTTATCTCTGGCATACAATTTATACCCATTACTTACGTAATAATCTTTAAATCCATCTCCATTTAAATCAGCGAAAAGAGCGGCCCAAGACCAATCCGTTTTTTGAGTGCCTGTAAAACCTGCAATATTGCTGTAAGTCCCGTCCCCATTGTTTAATTGAAATGCATTAAACATATATTGGTATTGGTATTCAAGGATATCAACATATGCTTTAAAGGATTTCGAATCCATACTAGCCATTAGTGTTTTTCCTCGAAAATGATCAGCTGTTGCCATATCAACAACTGCAATATCTTGAAGGCCATCATTATTTATATCAGCAACATCGCAACCCATTGAATAAAAACTAACATGGTCTGTAGTTTCCTTTATTAAGTCTTTAAAAGTCCCGTTTTTCTGATTAATATACATTCTATCTGGCACAGAATAATCGTTTGCAACATAAACATCAGGATATCCATCATCATTGAAATCTGAAATTAATGCTCCTAATCCAAAAGATTGTTCGA
>CAYOIL010000082.1:0-4361 GCA_964403985.1 uncultured Saprospiraceae bacterium | reverse complement strand
TTCCTGCTTTTTCTGTTATATCTACAAATTTTCCATTATCATTTCTATACATTTTTCCAGAAGAAGCAATTAGATTTTTTTTGTTTTTTAATTCTTCAAAAACAACAGCCAAAGGGATAAGAACATACTTGTTTTCATTAAGTAGGTAAACATCTAAATCACCATCTTTATCCATATCAAAAAATAAAGCTTGAGTGCCTATTCCTTGGTCATTTAAGCCCATTTCTTTAGCAGACTCTTTGAAAGTGAAATCCCCCTGATTGATATAGAAAAGATTCCTCATTTCTTCAGGATTCTTTGTAGGGCCACATTGAGAAATATATACATCTTGGAAGCCATCATTATTGATGTCAATTATTGAAACTCCACTAGCCCAATTCTTATTTTCATTTATGTTAGCCGTAGCTGTCTTATCTTCAAATTTTAAATCACCCAAATTTCTGTAAATACTATTATCAACTTCATTTCCAGCAAAAAACAAATCAGACAAACCATCATTATCAAAGTCAGCAATACCTACTCCTGCTCCATTATAATAGTGTGGAAATGATAGTACATTATTGTCTCCTAAAGGATTATCATTTAATGTGTTTTTAAAATCAACGCCGGTAGTTTTTGAAGACAATAACTCTAAGCCATTGAAATTAGTCCTTTTAGCATTAGTGTTTTCATTGTCTTCGCTACAAGATGAAACTATAAAAGCTAAGGTTAAAATGTATAAAAGTGAAGGGTAATTCAAACTGAAATTCATATGAATAATATATGTTATTATGCAAATATAGCAAACTTAGTTCTTTTATAATAAGTCAATAAAATAGGAGATTCGGAATGGTGAGAATTCGTTTTAGAAAATGTTATTCATTGTAAATATTGTTTATTTAAATCCTATTTTTTTTATCAAAATTAGTCTTTATTAAGTGTAATTTAGCTTAAAAATAGGCTAGAGTCTTGCAAAATTTAGTTTTTAAACTAACTTAGTACTTTTACAATATTGGGTTAAATTTTTCGGTTAAAATCATTGAAATAATTGAAATTTTGGTTTAATAACTACGCAACAAATAACAAAAAAATATATGAAATTACTATTTACTATTTTATTGACAGGAATTTTATTCTTTTCTTGTGAAACCCTTGAAGGAGAGGGTGGTACATCAAGTATTTCTGGCAAAATTTTTGTAAAAGATTATGATACTGATGGAGATCTAAAGGATGCATATTATGCTGGTGAATGGCCTGTATATATTATTTATGGAGATGATGAAATCTACGGAGATAAAATGGATACTCACTTTGATGGTGGATATAAGTTCACTTCATTATATCCTGGACAATATACTATTTTTACTTATAGTAAATGTGCGTCTTGTCCTGGAGGGACAGAGGTTATTAGTACAGATGTAACATTGGATAGAAGTAGAGCATTAATTTTAGAAGATTTAGAGGTAATCGACTAAAATTATTTTATGAAAAAGGACATGAATAATATAGTATTTAAGTTTTTTGTTTTTATAATTTTTATAGGATTTTCATCTAATGTATTAGCTCAAAATATTCGTCAAGATTTGGGTGTATGGAGTTATTTAGAAGTTGAGAAAAAATTATCAAAAAAATGGAAAATATCAGGAGAATATGAATTGAGATTACGTGATAATTTCAATCAATTGCGTAACACTTTTGTAGAAATAAAACTTGATAGAGATCTACCTAATAAGTGGAAAACGGCTGTGTATTTTCGAACAACTAAAACACCTGATGAATATAAGTTCAGAGTTTCACATACTTTAAGTAAATCTGTTAAAATATCCCAAATTTCATTAAAATATAGGCTTCGTAACGATTTTGAGCCGACATTTTTTACGGAAAGATCTGTTCTTAGGAATAGGTTAGGTCTTCAATATAAGTTTGATGAAATTCCATTGAAAACTGGAGTTTATGTAGAAATTAATAATGAATATGAGCAGCAATTTTTTCTGATTGATAGGCTGCGTTATAAAGGGGTTGTAAAGTATGAACTAATGAAAGATTTAAACATTGAATTAGGCTATCTTACACAACGACAATATCATGTTGTTGAACCAAAAAGGGATTTTGTTTTTATACTAGGGATGAGTTATAAATTATAAATCAAAACTCATAAATTTTAAATAATATTTGTTGAATATTATATTTTCGAAATGAAAAATACAGCAGAAGATTTTCATCCTATAATTCAGGTTGTAAATGATAAGATTCGAGACTATTTACAAACTAGTTTTGAAGGTTCGATTAATGTCGTTAAGCAATATCCGGCTTCCCAAGTTGCACAAGATTTAAAAATCAAAGAATGGATTCAGAAGGGTGGATTAAGTATTAAGAATGTTGAATCATTGCTGGATCCTTACTTGTTGCATTCTCAGCATATGCATCATCCGAATTATATAGGGCATCAAGTGTCAAGTCATCACTTAGCAAGTGGGATATCTGATTTCGTTCATGGAGCTATAAATAACCCTATGGCAATATATGAGATGGGCCCGTCTGCAGCTGTTGTGGAGAGAGTTATGGTAAATTGGATGTTAAGTAAAATCGGGTGGTTAGGTTCTGAAAATATTTATGATTTTAGTTATCGGGAAGGGAAAGGAGATGGGGTTTTTACGCATGGTGGATCAATGGCGAATCTTACAGCATTATTAGGGGCCAGAGCTAAAGTTGCGCCAGAATCTTGGGAAGAAGGAACTCCCAAGGATTTAGTTGTTGTCGCACCTGAAGTTTCTCATTACTCGATTTCCAGAGCAGTTTCCATAATAGGATTAGGGCAAAATAATATTGTTTCGATTCCTGTTGATGAGGAAGAGCGAATGATTCCTGGAGAATTGGAAAAAAGCCTAATTAAAGTTAAAAAGGAAGGTAAGAGAATTCTTGCTGTTGTAGCTAATGCTTGCGCTACAACCACAGGATTATATGATCCACTACAAAGAATAGGTGTAATTTGTAAAGAACATGGTGTTTGGTTTCATGTAGATGGCGCACATGGAGCGTCTGCATTGATTTCAAGTAAGTACAAGAGGTATATGAAAGGAGCAGAACTTGCTGATTCAATGATATGGGATACTCATAAGATGCTTAGAACCACCACTCTCGCTGCAGCTGTTTTGTTTAAAGATACAGACAATATGATCAATACTTTTAAACAAAAAGGAAGTTATTTATTTCATGAAAAAGAAAATAAGGGATTCGATCTTATGCCTTTTACGATTGAATGCACAAAAGCCCCATTGGCTACAAAATTGTTTTGGGTTTTGGCAGCAGAAGGTGAAAGTGGGATTGAACGATATCTAGATCAACAATTTGAAGTTACAAAGGAAATATATAATTACTTAAACACGCATGAAGATTTTGAATGCCCATATATGCCGGAATCAAATATTATCTGTTTTCGATACAAATCGGGAAAAGCGACAAATGATTATCAACTTTCTTTAAGAAATGAAATTGTAAAAAACGGTAAATTTTATATTACTTCTGCAGAATTTAAGGATGTTCGTTATCTTCGATTTACTGTAATAAATTCAAGAACTACAATAGAACAAGTGAAGCAATTAATTATGCATATTGCGGATATTGCACCAAGCTTGAATTAAGGATTTAAGGCTAAAGAAAAATAAGCTTCTTTTTGTTTCGGAGAATCGATTCCAAAGACTACTTTTGCGTGTAATTTTTACTACCGAAATTTGCAGTACTAATGTAGGTTTTTGGAAAATAGAAGTTGATAGGATTTTTTTTTGGGTTAAACCCCAAAATTCCACCACTTTAAATAAAATTACAATGGCTCATTTCTCAGAGGATATTTCCCGAACATTCAGTGAATATTTACTAATTCCAAGTCTTACAACAAAAGAATGTGTTCCACATATAGTTGATTTATCTGCTCCACTTGTTAAGTTTAATAAAGGAGAAGAGTCAAAAATCACTTTGAAAATACCTATGGTATCTGCTATAATGCAATCTGTTAGTGATTCGAAGATGGGGATTGAATTAGCAAGAAATGGTGGTCTTTCATTTATTTATGGTTCTCAGTCGATTAATTCACAAGCTGAAATGGTCGAAAAAGTGAAGAAATATAAAGCTGGATTTGTAATTAGTGATGCAAATTTAACGACTGAACATACATTGAATGATGTTTTACAATTAAAGGCGAGAACTGGACATTCTACCATAGGAGTTACCCATGATGGAACTTCACATGGAAAATTATTAGGGATTATTTCAGGTAGAGATTATAGACCAAGTAAAGACGATCGATCCAAAAAGGTAAAAGATTTTATGATACCTTTCGAAAAGATTGTGACAGGCAATTTTGGGATTACATTAGGCGAGGCTAA
>CAYOIL010000081.1:14205-14488 GCA_964403985.1 uncultured Saprospiraceae bacterium | reverse complement strand
TTAAAAATCCTAGTGTATTTGCTAAAGCTGACGAAATTAGAAGTACTAATGATCAACTAGCTGGAGACATTCTATTTAAGAATGATGGAGGATTGTTTGTTAATAGTAATAAAGAGGCCAGGATTTTTAGTTCGTCAGTAGGTTTTGGGTTAGGTATTACAACCGCAGATTTTAATCAAGATGGATGGCAAGATATATATGTAGGAAACGATTTTCATGAAAATGATTATTTATACTTAAACCAGCAAAATGGTACTTTTCAAGAAGTTTCTTCGCAAGTTTT
>CAYOIL010000081.1:13639-14195 GCA_964403985.1 uncultured Saprospiraceae bacterium | reverse complement strand
GGGTGTTGCGGCTCAAGATATAAATCATGATGGTGAGATAGATGTTTTTACTTGTGATATGATGCCAGATGATGAAGCTGTTTTTAAGAAATCAGGAGGCTGGGAAAATATTGAGATTTATAACTTCAAACGAACTTACGGTTACCATCACCAATCTCCCCGAAACACACTACAAGTGAATTCATCATCGGATATATTTCGATTTAGTGAACAAGCTTGTTTTTTCGATATGGAAGCAACAGATTGGTCATGGACCCCCATTCTCGCTGACTTCGACTCCAATGGAAAAACAGACCTCTTCATCACGAACGGTATCTCCAAACGACCCAATGATATGGACTTTGTTAATTACATGTCCGACGCTAATACCAATTTGAATACAAAAGTACTTATCGATAAAATGCCCCCTGGAAAAGTGAAAAATAGACTCTTTCTCCAAGGAAATCAATCGTTTAACTCAACCACAATTGGTGACTTTTCTCGTACAACTGGCGCTGCAATAGGTGACTTGGACAATGATGGATTCTTGGACTTCTATCTTGGCACGGGCTACCCA
>CAYOIL010000081.1:7182-13629 GCA_964403985.1 uncultured Saprospiraceae bacterium | reverse complement strand
ATGATGGAGATTGGGATATCGTATTGAATAATATAGATCAAGATGCTGAAATTTTAATTAATCAATCAAATCCGACTCATCATTCTACAATCTCCTTATTCAACGAACAAGGGAACCCTTTTTATCAAGGAGCTACCGTTAATGTATATTCCAAAAACTCCTTACATACATGGAACGCTAATAATGCGACTGGATTCCAGTCTTGCAATGAAGCGAAATTTTTGATCCCCGAATCACATGATAATATTGACTCCATTACTGTAATCTACGGCAATCAAGATCAGGCACTAATTCAAAAATTCACCACCTTTTCTTCTCAACAAATTGTTTTATTTCTAGATAAAGGAAAGCCATACGAAGATTCTCAAAAAAGGCTAGTTGTTTTCAATGAGCCTATCCCTGCTCCTTATTCTAATGAACAAACAAAAGAAAAATTATTACCTTACATCTATTCCAATCCTTTGACTTCCTTTCCCATTAGAGAAAATGTTGGCTACAAAAAAAGTGTAGAAGAGTATCATTCAGTGAGTAAATCACTTCGTTCCATTCAAGTATCTTCCCGTGTCTTTGAAGATTTCAATAATGACGGAATTGAAGACGTCTATATTGCTAAACGGGCTAACATTGATGCATTATCACCTCAACGTGATATCTATTTTGAAAGTACAGTTGATAGTTTTGTTCAAGTACCAGTTATAGGAGAGTTTGCCTTGAAAAATTCATCAGTGGTACTGTCGAATGACTACGAAAATGATGATGATCAAGATTTATTTATTGGTATTAGAAACTCTTTCATTGAAGGAGAAAAGCCAATTAGCTCTCTAGTAAGAATAAACAATGGAAAAGGCAGATTTTCGCCATTTGAACTCGAAATTTATGGCTCTGTAAGTGATGCCGTATGGACTGATATTGATGGGAATGGAGATGATGACTTAATTATTGTAGGGCATTGGATGCCAATTACAATTGTCTACTTTGATAAAGGAAAATATAGAAAAGAGGAACTTGCTAATTCTGTTGGATTATGGAATACCTGCGAATTGGTGAAGATTGAAGGAGAAAAGAAATTGCTAATTGGAAATATTGGTAGGAATCATCGACTAAATTCCGTAAAACTCAGTCTTCTAAAAGTGGATGTAAACAAGAATGGAGCTGAAGAATATCTAATGGTTTACGAAAGAAATGGAAAAATGTATTCTTATCATAATTTCGAGACTCTATCTTCCAAATATCCTATTCTTAGAAAGCATTTTCCATCACATAGTTCCTTTGCAAATGTCTCATTTAATGAAGTTTTATCAACTATAGGATGTAAAGAATATGAAATTATTCCTTTAGATATCCAAGAGTCTTCAATTGTAGATTTATCAGCTGATTTTCAGATTAATCCTTTGCCAATTTCATTCCAAAAAGGAATGATCACATCAATAGAATCTGACGAAGGATTAATATTTATGGGAGGCAATAGTTCTGATTTTGACCCCAACTGGGGAAGGCAAGATGGGTTTATTCCTTGTAAAGCCGTTGTTGAAAATGGAGTATTGAAAGTTGTAAAAGAATATCCCGATGTGGCTGGAGACATTGAAGATATTCAAATTAACAAATGGGGCGTTTCTTTTCAAAGGAAAGGAAAAGGAACAGTCTTAAAAGCTTTTTAACTTAAGTTCAGAATAATCGATTTGAGTTTTATATTGTCTTATGTGGAAAGAATTAAAGAAATTCTTCAGTAAAGCTAAAAAGCTTATTTTTAAATCAAATAGATATAATATGAAATTGCTTTTTGTGTTTATAGCCTTGTTTTTTTTCTCTGGATTAACGTCACAATCGACTTGGGAAGTTGTAGCAGATGAAATAGTTCCTAGCAATTATTATGGTGTAACAGTTGCTAATGGCGTTGTTGGAATAGTCTCTTCTCCAGATCCTATGAAAGTAAAGGACGTTGTTTTAAATGGAACCTATGATTATTATCAAAGAGGCCGAGTGTCTAATATTCTGAAAGTTTTCAATCATGTGAATATGAATTTGGATATCGATGGAGTTAGACAATCGATTAGTTCAGTTAGAAATTTCCAACAAAAGCTGGATATGAAAAAGGCAGTTCTGGAAACAACTTTTAATACAGATAAGGTAGAAGTGGTCCATGAAATAATGTCTTTAAGAAATCTTCCATATACGAGTATGATATCTGTCACGATTAAAGCTAAGCAGGATTGTAAAATAACACCAGCGAGTGTAATTGAAGCACCGAGTCATCTTCGAGATGTACGAAATTATTATGCGGAGATTGATCGACCACATCTGACAATTCCATTAATGACATCGGTTGCACTTTCACCTAGTGGGAATATCAAGGTTGCAGCTTCTAATAGTTTTATATTTTCAGAAAAGCATGGTGAAGAACCAGATATTATACATGAGGATTGGGATTATAATATGCATTTGGCTAAGTTCCATAAGTCTTTGAAAAAAGGTGAAACCTATACGTTTAGTATTGTTGCGAGTGTTGTGTCATCTGAGCAATATAATGACCCACATAATGAAGCTGAAAGATTAACCATATTTGCCATGCTTGAAGGAGAAGAAAGATTGCGAACTAGACATCAAAAGATGTGGGAGGACTTGTGGAAGAGTGATATTCTAGTTGCAGGAGATAAAGATGCACAGCGTGATATTAGATTTGCATTGTATCATTTGTATTCTTTTGCGAGAAAGGGGACTTCATACAGTCTTTCACCGATGGGATTATCAGGACTTGGTTATAATGGACATGTGTTTTGGGATACTGAATTATGGATGTATCCTCCGCTTTTAGCTCTACAACCTGAAATGGCTAAATCTCTACTTGAGTATCGATTTGAACGATTAGAAGAAGCTAAAAAGAATGCTTTCGCTCATGGTTATGAAGGTGCTATGTTCCCCTGGGAAAGTGCAGGAGATGGAAGTGAAGATACACCTGTTTGGGCATTGACCGGACCTTTTCAACAACATATTACAGCAACAGTTGGATGGGCATTTTGGAAATATTATCAAGTAACTCAAGATAAAGAATGGTTGGAAACGCGTGGATATCCGGTTTTAAAGGAGGTAGCTGACTTTTGGGTTAGTAGGGTAGAGCGTAAAGGTCCAGGCCGTTATGAAATAAATAATGTTATTGGAGCAAATGAGTGGGAAGAAAATATTGATAATAACGCATTTACTAATGGAATGGTGATCACTGTTTTACGCTACGCAAGCCAAGCAGCAGAGGTTTTGGGTAAACCCAAAAATGAAGACTGGAATCATGTAGCAGATAATATTCCAATTCTTACATTTCCCGACGGAACAACTAAGGAAAATGCTAGTTACTATGGTGTTATGATAAAGCAATCTGATGTTGTATTGCTATCGTATCCACTAGAAATTATACAAGATGAAGCTCAAATCAGAAAGGATTTAGATTATTATACTCCAAGACTTTCGCCTAATGGACCTGCAATGGGTGCAGCAATAAACGCAATTTTATACAATAGAATAGGTGAAGATAAGAAGTCTGCTGAATTATTTTTAACTAGTTATAAACCCAATGAAGTTCCACCATTTGGAGTGATTGCAGAAACGGCTGGAGGCACGAATCCATACTTTGCTACAGGTGCAGGTGGAATGCTACAAGCTGTACTTTTTGGTTATGGAGGATTAGTAATTACTGACGAAGGCATTAAGCAAGAAAAGAGCACAATTCCATCTCAGTGGAAATCAATTGAAATTAAAGGGGTAGGTCAAAAAAGAACGAATTATTCAGTAGAGTAGTTGATTTCTAATTCCATTTGATTGATTTAGATTTAAAATAAATTTAAAAACTTGAAAGACCTGCTGAAAAAAATACTATTATAGTCAAAAATGAAAGTATGGCAATAAAAATAAGGAGAAACACGATTATTTTATCTTTTTTCATTGTAAAGTAAACTGATGTTTTAAGTAAAGCTTTGTAGCTGTTATACAAAAATACCTTAAATCTTGATATTTTAATTTCTTCTTTTTTCTTATTTTTTTGATCTACTTAATTATTTCAAATTATCTGTTTGCCTTAATTAAGCATAGTAGTGTAAAATCAATTGTTCGCTTAAATTGCAATTTCTTCAGGAATTGGTTTATTAACCATTATTGGAGCTTTGGATATTAGAGCAAGTCCAAATGTAATAACACCTAATCTTCCAATAAACATAAGTAGAGATATTACAATTTTACTAGCATCCGACATTTCACTAGTTATACCTAAAGTCAATCCTACAGTGCTTAGCGAAGACGCAACTTCAAACAATATTTTCTCAAAACTAAAGTTTGCACCATCTATCATTAATACAATCCATGTGCCTATTATTAATATCAAAGAATAAAAAATAGCTGATGAAATGGCGAGATATATATTACTTGCGGGAATTTCTCTATTGAATAATTCTACATGTTTATTACGCCTTAAAATCGAGACTAATACAGCCAGAAATGAAGTTATGGAAGTAGTTTTTATTCCACCACCAGTACCAGCTGGAGATGCTCCTATAATCATTAAAATTATTATAATGAAGCTTCCTGCCAAACTGAAAGAACTCAAGTCATATGAATTAAAGCCTACAGTTGTATGAGCTGAAATACATTGAAAAATTGCCACTTTCATTCCTTCCCACCCAGTATTATACAAATCACTATCAGAAAAAAACAAGCCAATAGATGCAATTATCCAGAATGAAAATGTCCCAATTAGGATTAACTTCGAAGTCAAAGAAATATTTTTTCTTTTTCCTATTAATCTCAACCAAAAGTCTAGCAAAACAATAAAACCAATTGATCCAAGCAAAGAAAGTGTTTGGATAGTTGTCATAATTAAAGAATTAGATTGGAATGAAGTCATCGAATCTCCAAACAAACTAAAGCCAGCTGTACAAAAAGCTGAGACACTATGAAAAATACCATTCCATACTGGATATTCAATACCTTCATTATGGAATCCAATAGATAATATAATAGCCCCCACACTCTCAATAATAAGAGTGAAACCGAAAACACTATATATAAAGGCTTGCAATGGATATTTGTCTGGAAGATTAAACTCTAATTTTAGTAATCTAATAGATAAGTAGGGAAGCCTTTTTCTTTGTTTCAAAATTATAAATGAACTTAAGGCCATATATCCAACTCCTCCCAGTTGTATGAAAATCAAACTGGCTACTTGTCCTAATATATTATAAGAGCCAGCAAAATCAGCAGGAGCTAATCCAGTTGTGCTGACGATAGAAACAGAGAAAAATAAATTGTTTACTATAGAATTGCTAGAATTTTGACAAAAGGGAAGTAATAAAATTAGGAAACACAATATGGTTAGAAATGAATATCCTTTAATCAATAACAATACTACAGATTTATCATCTGTTCGCTGAGTAATTAACCAATTTCTTAAAAACTGTATCATAATAGTTTCTATTCTTATTTAATTGTGGAATCTAATATAGTAAAATAACTATTGATTATTATTGTTGATAGAAATCGTGTCTAATAATGGATGAATACTCTTAAACTATTGCATATCCCTTTATCTATTGAAATTCATATTGTTCAAAACCTTCGATGTAAGCTTATAGAAATAAAAAGGACTATCAATCATTTACACATTGTTAAAATTTATTTATCAACATATTACATATTGTAATAAAATTTAATATATTTGCTTCGTAAACACAAAAACCGATGCGAAAATTCCCTAAAATTTTCGTATTCCTATCCTTTTTTTATTTCTCCCAAGCACAGTATTCTTTACCTTCTACAACTGTAGAAAAAGGATATGAATACGACCAGACATTATCAATAAAACAATATTTACTACTTCATCCCGAAGGCAGTGAGGAATTCCCTTTATTGGTATCCAATTTTCTTAATTGTAATGAACTCAGTAATGTTTCGACACTCGAGGTACATTCAGAAGATGGTGAATTAATCTATCGATCTGGACATCCCAGCGAAAATATTAATTTGATAAATGTTCCTTGTGCTCTTTATCTATTGACTATTCACTATATTGATGATTCTAAAAAAGATATATTCTTTAGACGAGTAGATTAAGCTTTTGCCAATTGCCTAATCTTTATTCTGAATCCTGCAACAATCAATGTTACAATAGGACTTAACCAATTAAAGATAGCAAATACAAAATAATCAGCAACGTTCACTCCTAGAACTCCACTTTGATAAGCACCGCATGTGTTCCAAGGTATAAGAACAGATGTTACAGTTCCTGAATCTTCAAGTGTTCTACTAAGGTTTTCAGGAGCTAAACCTCTATCTTCATAGGCTTGTTTGAACATTTTTCCTGGAACTACTAAGGCTAAGTATTGATCACTCGCAATGATGTTTAATCCCAAACAACTTGCCACTGTACTTGCGAATAAACCAAATACAGATTTTGCAACAGATAATAAA
>CAYOIL010000081.1:0-7172 GCA_964403985.1 uncultured Saprospiraceae bacterium | reverse complement strand
TAATAAAGCCTTTGTAATTCTTCCTAGTGCTCCTATTCCATCCATCACCCCACCAAATACCATCGCAGCTCCTATCAATGCTATTGTCCATAGCATGCCAAGCATCCCTTTTGCACTAAATAAATCATTTAAAGTGTCATTGCTTGTCACTATAGAAGTTTCGGTAACAATCATTTTATATAATGCAGTAACCCCTGATTCAGACAATGAAGCTACTGCCTCTTTTTGAAATATAAATGCGAAAATAGCAGCTAATCCTACTCCCGTTCCTAAAGCTATCAATGGTTTCGTTTTAAAAACGATCATTACTATCACCGCTAACGGCACAAGAAATAACCACGGAGTAATATGGAATGTTTCATCCATAACAGCCAGTAATTCAGTAACATCTGCCGTTCCACTTGTCTTTTGAGTTAAACTCAAAATAGTAAAAACAATAAGCGTTATAATTATTGTAGGAACAGTTGTAATCGTCATATACTTTATATGTGTAAATAAATCCGTCCCTGCCATTGCTGGAGCAAGATTCGTTGTATCACTCAATGGAGACATCTTATCCCCAAAATACGCTCCAGAAATAACTGCTCCTGCTATCATACCTCCTTGTAAACCCAGTGCTGTCCCTATTCCGATCAATGCAATACCTACTGTTGCAGATGTAGTCCAAGAACTACCCGTTGCAATCGAAATAACTATTGCAATTATAACAGATGCCGGTAAAAAGATCGCTGGATTTAATACCTGTAAGCCATAATAAACCATTGCTGGAATAATTCCACTAAATAACCAAGTTCCCGTCAAAGCACCCACTAGCAATAAAATGAAAATAGGCAACAAGACACTTTTTAAATTATTTACAACTTCTGAAAAAATTTTTTGAAGAGAAGTTTTATTGAAAAGCCCTACGATTGCTGCCACTAAACCACCTATCAATAATATGTATTGATTAGAATACCCACCTAGCCATTCACCGTCTTTGAAATTTATATTATAAAATAATAAAGAGACTAATACGAAAACAGGAATCAAAGCTTCCCATATATTGAGTTCTTTGTTTTCAACAATTTCTTCAGAATGTGCTCTGTTCGTTTTCTTTTCGTGACTAGCCATATTGCTTTTTTGAGTAAGTAAGTTGTGTAATAATAGTATATAATTTTAAATTTCCCTAGTTAATCTTTAACAACTCTTTGTAATTATTATCTTAGTATCATAAAATCACAATTTATGAACAATGCATTTAGAGAACATGTGCAACTGAAATTTCAATTGTACAATTCACTCTTTCTAACATTGCCCTTTGGACACATCCAAAAAACAGGTACCTATCTTCCTTTATTAACCGAGTCTTGTGAAGAAGGATTTGCAAAAGGAAATAGCCCTACGGCAATAATTAACGACTTTTTTACTGAATATTTTGGGGAGTTAAACTCCAAAGAAAAAAACGACGTACTCTTTAATTTCATTCAATACATTGAACGTCAAGTAGTTTTGTTTGACTCTGTGGAAGATGCAGCTTACACTAAGGTGCATGATATGGAGGGGAATGGTACCTTATCGGGCATTTTCGAAAGAGCAGAATATTTAGGTGTTCAGAAAGAATTACAAAGTAAATTGAATGATTTTTCTTTGCGAATTGTATTGACGGCACATCCTACACAATTTTATCCAGGTAGTGTATTAGGAATCATAACGGACTTGAACCATGCCATTCAAAAAAATGATCTACCTGCTGTAAATGATTTTCTATTGCAATTAGGTAAAACGCCATTTCTTAAGAAAACCAAACCAACACCATATGATGAAGCAACTTCACTAGTGTGGTATCTTGAAAATGTATTCTACGAATCGATTTCCGATGTTGTATTTAGAGTAGAAGAAAAATTACATGCACTTGGAGCATCTTTGAAAGAAGAGAATATAATTGAAATGGGTTTTTGGCCCGGTGGAGATAGAGATGGTAACCCATTTGTTGATACAACAACGACTAAAAAAGTAGCAGCTCGCCTGAAAAGAACAATTCAGATTCTATATTTTAGAGATATTCGCTTGCTAAAAAGACGGCTTACATTTCCAGGAGTGTATGATAAGATATCTGTAATAGAGAAAAATTTGTACGCTGGTATAAATGACCAAGAGGCATCTTATAAAAGTGCTGAAGACTTATTATCTGAACTAAGAGAAATCAGAGAAATTCTTTTAGACAAACATAATTCTCTTTTTATACAGGAGGTTTCACGTATGATTACTAAGGTCAAATTATTTGGTCTGCACTTAGCGATAATCGATGTAAGACAAGATAGCTCGGAAGTTGAATCACTTTATGAACAAATAGTTGACAAATGGCCAGAAGCAAAAAAAATAGCTTGGGAAAATTCAAGTCAATTACAGAAGATGGATGTTCTTGAGTCTATTGATGCTGATATGATTTTTCCAGAGTTTGAAAATCATGTACAACGGGATACTTATGATTCGTTTGCTATGATGGAAGAAGTTCAGAAAACAAATGGTGAGCGTTCCTGTCATCGATATATAATCAGTAATTCACAGAATGCCTTACATGTTATGATGGCTTATCACATGGCAAGATGGATGCGAGATGAAAATATGAATGTGGATATTGTTCCCTTATTTGAGACAATAGACGACTTACGAAATGCTGCAGATGAGATGGAAATTTTATACACTGATGAAAATTATCGTCAGCATTTGAAAAGTCGAAATAATCGACAAGATATAATGCTTGGTTTCTCTGATGGTACAAAGGATGGTGGTTATTTAAGTGCGAACTATTCCATTTTTCAAGCGAAAGAAGAACTAACAAGAGTATCAAGAGAATACGGGATAAAAGTTGCATTCTTCGATGGTAGGGGAGGTCCACCAGCAAGAGGAGGAGGAAATACACATAAATTCTATGCTTCTTTAGGTGAAGGAATTGAAGACAAAGAAGTACAACTAACCATTCAAGGTCAAACCATAAGTTCAAATTTTGGGACATTGGATTCAGCGACTTATAATATCGAACAGTTATTGACAGCAGGTGTTGAGAATACTGTTTTTAAGGGAAAGAGAGAAGGTATGTCTACTGGAGATCGAGCTATTCTGCAAGAATTAGCTGATATCAGTTTAGATAAATACGTAAATTTTAAGCATCATCCTAAGTTTTTAGATTATCTTCAAGATATGGGAACTTTACCCTATTATGGAGAGACTAACATAGGTTCTAGACCAGTAAAACGAGCAGGTGGAGGAGCTCTTACTTTATCTAAATTAAGAGCAATTCCTTTCGTAGGATCTTGGTCACAAATGAAACAAAACGTGCCTGGATATTATGGATTAGGTTCAGCACTTGAAGTGTTCCAAAAGAAAGGGGAACTGGATTTAGTAAAAACACTGTACAAGAAATCTATGTTCTTCCAAACCCTCATACAAAATAGTATGCAGTCTCTAAGTAAATGTTACTTCCCTTTAACTGCTTACTTGAGTGATCACGAAGAGTATGGAGAAATTTGGAATAATATCTATGAGGAATACAAAAAAACAAAAGCTTTAATCTTAGAGATAACCGGAGAAGAAATTTTACTTGCTAACTCGACAGACACAAGAGAGAGTATTAATTTAAGAGAAAGATTGGTTCTACCTCTTATTTCGATACAACAATATGCACTGAAGAAAACAAGAGAAGATTCGGCTAATGCTGATGTGTATCATAAAATGGTATTACGTACAATGTTTGGAATTATAAATGCAGGAAGGAATAGCGCTTAGCTTTATTAATTTTATTTGCTTGCGCATCGAATATTGAAAATTGTCAATCAATATGGTTGAAAGAGATAATTCTTTTACTTAAAAAACCTTATGAAACCTTTTACACTTTTCTTTTTTGTGTGCGTATTTATTACTTTTTCTTGTACTACAACTGTGCCTGGAATTTCATGTGAATTGGATGATCAAACATTAGTTGTAGAACCTTTTTGCTCTTTTAATCCAAAATTTTACACTGATGTAGCATTTCCCGTGAGAGCTTTACTAGACAATGAAGATGCTTCTTCAGATGAATTTACTTTCAAATGGAGTTCTGATCCAGATTTCGGAGGAAGTGCTATTAGTATTTCTTATGATTTATTACCACTTGAAGTAGAAATTACTGAAATAGCGACGGATTGCACGAAAACGGCTGTTTTAGAGAAAAGTTATTGGGATTAGTACTGTTTGCTGATGGTTTTGACAATTGTTTTATCATTCATTTTTAGGCGAATAACATACATTCCCACTTGTAAAGTATGTGTTTCAATAGAGTGCGTTTTTTGAGGAGTTGAAGACGATTGAAAAAGCATTCCTTGCATATCAAAAAGTTGAAAGTGAAAAGGGAATTCGGCTTCAATTGTTAGATTCTGAGAGAATGGATTAGGATAAATTGAAGGTTCTTTAAACTCTGTTGTTGCTGTTGAAGTAAGATTATCTTGAATAACTTCATCTATTGCATCCAGTAAAGAGAATTCATCATAAGAATCTTGACCCAGCTCCCATATCATAACACCAAGTAATTCTTCCTCGAGTGCAAATTGAGTTTTAGCTTTTATTGTTGGGATGCCATTGTAGTATATTTCTCCTGCTTGATCATAATTAGCATTTTCATTATCTAACGACACAATGTAACGATAAGTATAAGCGGAAACGCTCTGTGAATTAGTGAAGTCATATCCATAAAAAGGCATTCCTAAAGTAAGCTTTTCATTGATAAGTCCTTGGTTATTCCAATAAAATAAGCTGTTCTCAGCGAATGAAAAGGGAGAATGTGGTCCTGCATTATTTGGATCCCAAGGTCCAGTTAAGTCATAAACCATCATATTTACCCAGTCTAGTTTGTCAAGCGTTTTATCTGTAATTTCAGGATATCGATATGTGCCAGGAAGTGAGGCACTACAAACTAAATCATGTGAATGTAAAGAGTCAATCAAGTCATTTACAAAAGGGGAATACAAGTTATTTACATATTGCCATTCTAAGTCCACATCGACACCATCACAATTATTATCTAAAACATATGTTACAATTTTATGAATATAATCTGATCTGTTTTCTTCTTTCATAAGTTGTTGCCAAGCAGCATCCCATTCGGGCGTTAAATAACCACCAGCCAATGATATGAATACTTTTACATCATTCTCTTTAGCTTTGTTTATTGTATATGCGATAGGGGCGTTTTCGAAAGAAAGATCTCCGTTCATATTTGGATTTGCAAAGGCAAGATTAAGATGAGTTATCGCTTCGAAATTAATATCATCTACATAATCGAATCTATAATGAGGAAGAAAGCCTACGACTTTATTATTTTGGGCTTTAAGCCCAAAGAAAAAACAAATAAGAAATATCGTTAAAAGTAGGTGCTTCATTAGAATCCAAAAATAAGTAACAAATAATTAGTTAATAGCTTACAACAAACTTTATAATAAAATGCAAAAAATCGTTTGTAACACTAGTTTAATAAAGCTTTTACTCCATCATCTGCTTGAGAAAAAATAGAACTAAGTTCTCCTTTTATCAATTTAACTTCATTAACCTGATTTAGTTTTTTCATTGCAGTCATTCTTCCTACTAGGGATTTAGATCTTCGCGGCATCCTTGATAATGCTTTGTCAAATAATTCTGAAGCTTCTGAGTACTTTCCTTTTTTTAATAGCCATTCGCCATATTGTTCATATGAAGGTTGTGTTATACTAGGCGGGCCAGCTGGAAAGTTTGTGTCTTCTTCCAGTTTTACAGCATTTTTCATATGCACTTCAAATAGCTGATCATCTCCTTTGTTTAAGGCTGCCAAAGCTTGAATTTGATTTTTCATTACTTGAGCAATTTTAACACTGTTTTCAGTAGGTGCATATCGAGTAGTTCCAGCAGCACACATCGCAATTCCTCCACCTTCAACAGATTGAGACGCAATGTATATGTTTTTGGAAAGCCAATCTATTTCTTCATTTATTGTATTGATGTCTTCATTTTGAAAAGCAACCTGAGCCCTTAGAAAACTTCTAATTGATTGAGCAATAATTCCTATATCATCAACTTTGACATCGAGATCAAGTGCAGTGTTTTCTGAAACACTACCAGCTTGGGACAGCTGTCGGCTTTGCATTCCAAGAATATAACCTCTTGCGCCCTTTGTAGGATCTTTGGGAACATAAGTTAACATATCGTTCAGGATTTTCTCTGCCTTTTCGAATTGACCTTGTTGCAAAAGGCCATAGTGTAGCCAAGAAAGTGAATGGTATCCGCGTGAACCATCTTTTAAATCAAGCTTTTTCATTCGATTAACACTAGCCTTATACGATTCTTGATTGGAACTTACAACACCATCCCATTTTCCAAGAGCAAGATAAATGTGTGAAGGCATATGAAGTGCATGAGTAGCGTCTGCTGCTACCTTTGAATAAGTATTGGCAGCATCAAGGGCGTCTTTGGCAGAAGTTGGACCATCTAGTGCGTGAATCTTGTAATGCAATGCACCAGGATGGTATGGGTTAACTGCAGAGATTTTATCGCAAATAGATGCAGCAAGTCGGAGATCCTCACTACCATTTCCATATTCTTCTGTTGACCATATCAATGATAAAGCATAAAATGCAGCTATCTCTTGATGTGCTGGATATGTTTCATGTGCTGATTTTAAATGTTTTTTGATCGCTTTATTTCTTTCTTTAAATTCGCCTTCACCATACATTATTTCTACAAGCTCCCACATTACATTTTCTACAGGATCTGATATGGATGCCAATCGTATATCTTTTGAAGTTCCGAATCGTTCTAAAATGCTCTTTCCTTTTTCTGTATTTTGCAACTTCCACAATGCTTTATAATGACACATTGCTTCACCCCAGTGAGTCAATACTTCTGTACTGTCTAATGCTGTTGCTTGCTCAAATTCAACTAAAGCATCATCATACTCGAAATTGTGAAGTAAAAGTAATCCCTTATTGAAGTTTTCTTGAGTCAGTTGGTTTAGAGTAAAGCCATGTTGTAATTCTCCTAAAATTGAAGTTTCAGATTTTTCTGCAGAAGTAGCTTGATCACTTGTTGTACAACCTATATTGATCAGACTTAAAATAGAAAATATGTAAATGATTGCTCTCATCTTTTGTGGTTGTTGTTTTATTATAAAGGTTAAATATATTCCGATA
>CAYOIL010000080.1:7465-14519 GCA_964403985.1 uncultured Saprospiraceae bacterium | reverse complement strand
ATGGCGATGCCTTCGCCTCAGTCAGTCTGCTGCTGGACCAACGCTCCCGCGATGGGGTTCACACCGGCCGGCTAGGCGTTGTTACGTCGCAAACCAATTTCCAGATTGCCTACGCCGAGCAGAATGCCGCAGACGAACTGGTCGGCAGCTATCTCAAGGTGAAGCGAATTGGTGGCGGGTTCGAGAAACGCGTCATCGTGGACACCAATGGCAACGGCGTCATCATCGACCGCACCTTTACGCAGGCGATGGTTGAAAATGACCCGATCACGCTGTTTTTTGGTGACGGTGTTCGGCCTCAGCCGGCGAATGTTGTGGAGTTCAACGGCGAAGCGGCGGCAGGTATCGGCAGCGAAGCCGACCCAATTCGCACCGTGAACACGCCCTAATGTTTAGCCGCACGGCTTTCAGCCAAGTTGCCTTTAGCCCGGTCGCGTTTGCGTTCGAGCCGGATACGACGCTCGCGCTGGTGCAAAATGTGCCGGCCCAAAATTGGGTCGTGGGAGTTCCGATATCGCTGGATCTGGCGCAGTTTTTTTCTCAAGTTCCGACATCGTTTGAGCTGATTGGCGCGAGCCTTCCTTCAGGCATTTCGTTTAATCAATCCACGGGGCTGATTAGTGGCACGCCGAACGCGGCCGGGTCTGCGCCCCTGCAATTTTCGGCCACGCTTAATGGGGCTGCTGTTCCGACTAACATTTTTCAGGCGACGGTTTCTGTTCCTTACCCTGTCTATACAGGAACAATACAGGCCCGCAATTTTGGGGTTGGCTTTCCGATTACGCCGATCAACCTCAAGACGCTGTTTACCCCGACGCCTGACACAGTTCGGTCGATTGGCGCTGACCTGCCGGATGGGCTGGCGTTGGACGAAGACACAGGCATCGTGTCGGGCACGCCAATTTCGATCAGTTCGGCAGTGGTGCAATTCCGCGGCGCCAATGGCGGTGGTTTTTCAGACACCGATGAAGTCACCTATCAGGTGCTTTCGACATCGGAGCCGCAGTCTCCTGGGATTGGGAACCAGTCGGCACGTAAGGGCGTTGCCGTGCTTGTCGATTACAGCGCCTTTTTCACTGGCGCGACATCGTACTCAGAATCCGGCCTGCCTCCGGGGCTAGGCATCGATCCCGCAACCGGCGTTGTGTCAGGAGCGCCGACAAGTCACGGTGTTTTTCCTGCGGTCATCACGGGTATAAACGCATCTGGATCATTCCCCGTTGCATTCCTCTTTACCGTGCGGCGCGTGGTGCTGGAAATTGCGCCGCCAAACGCAGTCAAAGATCAGGGTGGTGCCGCTCAGCGCAGCACGCAGCTTGAATACGCCGTGCTCGACCCCGACAGCATCAACTGGCAAACGCTGACCACGGACGGCACTGGCGGCTTGCTCATCGAAGAACTCACCGCGGGCATCAACGAAGGCCGAATCGTCGTGGCTCGCGATCCGGCAGGGTCCGGGGTTAGAATCGGCGCGGCAAATCTTCTGACAAAAGAGGTTTAACCGTGGATCTGGTGCTGTTTGGACCCGGCGATCTCTGCCTCGTCTCCGGGCAGTACAATCCAGCCGCTCAGCCGCCGACAGAGGCGGTGCTGCTACTTGGCGGCACGTATGACCCGACCGCACACTTGCCGCCCGGGATCATTCTCGACAACCCGACCTACAATGCGCTCATTCAGTATTGGGCTAGCGTCGGTGGCCGCGAGCTGACGGCTGACGAAATCGAAGCCATCACGGGGCCGGGATCGGCAGTGCCCAGCATTCGACGCGAATTTGGCACGGGCAAGTACCCGGTGCTTGAGGATCATCCTGCATGAGTGGCGATATCGTCCTGCCCTATCGCTACATTCCGCGCGAATATCAAAGGCCGTTTTGGCGCTACATGGAAAGCGGCGGGCGTCGTTATTGCGGGGTCTGGCATCGCCGGGCAGGCAAAGACCACACAGTATTTTCGTGGATCACAAAAGCCGCGTTTCAGCGTGTCGGCTTGTATTGGCACATGCTGCCGACATACGAGAGCGGCCGGAAAGTGATTTGGAACGGCATTACCGGAGACGGCACACGATTCGTTGACCTGTTTCCCAAGGGCCTGGTTAAACGATTCCGAGACGACATCATGCTCATCGAGCTGACCAACGGATCGATTTATCAGGTGGTCGGCGGCGACGACCCTGACCGATTGCGCGGACCGAACCCGGTTGGCGTGGTGTTCAGTGAGTACGCATTCTTTCCCTCATCCGGCGCTTGGGACGTTATTCGTCCGATCCTCAACGAAAACCAAGGGTGGGCGGCATTCATCAGTACGCCTCAAGGTCGCAACCACTTCTATGACATTTATCAGTCCGCGCAAAAGATGGATGGTTGGTTTTCTGAGATACACACCGTTGAGAGCACGAAGCGGCCAGACGGCTCGCCTGTCGTGACGCCGGCGCTCATCGAAGAAGACCGTTTGTCGGGCATGTCGGAGGCCATGATTCAGCAGGAATATTACTGCTCGTTCGATTCGCCGTTCGAGGGGTCCATCTTTGGCGACCAGATGCGCAAGATCGTCGCCGCTGGCGGGATCACGGAAGTGCCGTACCGCCCGGATCTGCCCGTCGAAACGTGGTGGGATTTGGGGTTAAACGACCCAACAGCCATTTGGTTTGTGCAGCGCGTAGCGCCTCGGGCAATCAACGTCATCAAGTATTGGCAGGGGTCCGACAAGGGTCTCGACCAGTGGGTGACCGAAGTGCTAAACCAGCCGTACCGCTACAGTCGGCACATTGGGCCATGGGACGTTGGGCATCGGGACAAGTTCACCGCCAAGCCCCTCCAAGAGCAAATGCTTGAGTATGGCCTGCGCATGGAGCAAGGCGACAAAGACAAAGACAATGCCGGCGTCAATATTACCCGGCGCTTTCTGACCAACTTCAGCGTGCGGTTTGATGAACTGATCTGCCGGCGTGGCATTGATGCGCTGATGCAATATCGGTGGGAGAAAGACAAGATTGGCATGCCCATGAAAAAAACCAATCACGATCTGTCAAGCCACGGGGCGGAGGCGTTTCGAGTTGGCGCGGTCATGTTCGATCGATTCTCTGATGATACGGTTAAACATCGTCAGGTGACGGCAGACTCCAGTTACAGTATTTTTGGCGGCGACGGTCGGCGGGGCGGAACCCGCGTTGGCCAGCAAGCCTACGGAGAGTGACCATGAGCACCCTGTTCAGCAGCCCGAAATCCCAAAAAGTGATCCAGCGCGATGAGGGGCAGGAAGAAGCCCGGGCCGACCGCCTGCGCCAGAGCCTGTCCCGCAGAGAGGGCCGCAAGGGCACTGTGCTGACCGGCACCCGGGACACTGCCGGCGGCTCGCGGCGCCCGCGTAGCTCGACGCTGGGCGGCGGCGCAAGTTAATGGACGTTACGGGAATCATCGATCGGTACAAGCGCGAGAAAGCCCGGCGCGCGCTGTATGACGACACGTGGCAGGAGATTGCAGACTTCATGCTGCCCTCTCGCGCTTCTTTCACTGAAAAGCAGATGGAAGGCTCAAACCGTCGCGAGCGCATTTTCGATTCGACGCCAGAAGAAGCGGTTGAATCGTTGGCCGCGGGCCTGCACGGCATGATGACATCGCGCGGCCAGCGCTGGTTTTATCTGGCGCCGCAGCGCGCAGCACTGAGCACAAACGTTCAGGTCAAACGCTGGTCGGCGGCTGTGACCGAGATCATGTATTCGGTGTTTAACTCTCCCGCGAGCGGTTTCCACACGCAGATCGATCAGTGCTATCAGGATCTTTCGGCGCTCGGCAACTGCATGCTGTTTACCGAAACCACATCGCCTGAATCGCCCGTGGTGTTTCAGTCGCGGCATATGTCCAAATGCTGCTTTGCGACCAACTTCTACGGCGTCGTAGACACCGTTTTCTATTCGGAAATGTACCCGCTTGGCATGGTGGTAAAGCGTTTTGGCGCAGAAAATTTGCCGGATAATCTCAAGCGCGCTTACGAAAACGGACAAAGCGGCAAAGAGGTTGAGCTGCTGCACGCCGTCATGCCGCGCGACGCTGACGAGATCAAAGGCAAGATTGGATCAACGAGCATGCCCTATGGCAGCTATTGGATCCTGTCAGAGCACAAAACGCTGCTCAGCGAAGGCGGCTACCGCGACATGCCCTACAACGCTGCGCGCTGGCGCGTGCGTACTGGCGAAAGCTACGGCACCGGCCCGGGTGAACGCATGCTGCCCGAAGTGCGCATGCTCAACGAAATGTACAAAACGGTCATGAAGGCCGGCCAGAAAGCGCTCGATCCGCCGCTGCAAGTGCCAGATGACACATTCATCGGGCCAATTCGCACAAGGCCATCGGGGCTTTCGTATTACCGGGCCAACTCTCAGGCCAAGATTGAGCCGATCGAAAGCCGGCATCGCGTGGATATCGGCATCGAACTGCTGGAAATGCAGCGACAACTGATTCGCCGGGGCTTTTTCCAAGACGCCTTCGACATCACCAGCGACAGCGATGGTGTAAACGTCAAAGCCACGTTCACCATGCAGCGCCGCGACGACAAGTTTCGACGGCTTAGCCCCGTGTTTTCGCGGCTGGATTCAGAGCTGCTTGAGCCGATCATCGCTCGCGTTTACTCGGTTCTGGATGCTAAGGGCATGCTGCCGCCGCCGCCCGCGGTTATGGAAAACGAAGGGGTTCGCGTCGAGTACATCAGCCCGGTTGCGCGCGCCATGCGCACCGCCGAAGCTGACGACTTGCTGCGGCTGCTGGAATTGGCCGCGCCGCTGGCAGAGATCGACCCTGACGCATCATTGAACATCGATGCAGACAAGGCCGTGCGCGTTGCTGGCATCGAGCTGTTCAACGTGCCGCCTGAAATCATGCGCTCGGAAGCAGAGGTTAAACGCATGAGAGAGCAGCGTTCAGAGGAACGCCAAACAGAGCAAGCGCTGGTCAGTGGTCAGGCCGCTGCAACAGCGCTCAAGGACGTATCAAGTGCCCAACAGAATTTCACGTCTACTGGATAACCTTACCCCGGAATCTCGCAAGCAGATTCGCGTCGCGCAAGCCTACGTTGAGCTTTTTGAATCCGAAGCCGGCCAGATCGTTTTGAATGATCTGGCCGCACGCCATGGTGTCATGCGAACCAGCATGTTTGCCGGCGAAGGTGCTGACAAAGCGCTACACATGGCCTTTGCCGAAGGTGAGCGCAATGTGGTGCTCGGCATTGTCGAGCGAATGGGTCTCGATTTTGAGACATATCTAGAACGAACCAGCGAGGAAGCTGAAACATGAGATTCAAAAATGCCCATTACGTGTATCGGTCCGCACTAGGCGGTGAAGGCGAGGAAGGCGGCGCCGCCGGTGGTGGCGATGGTGACCCGGGCGCTGGCGGCGAAGGCGGCAACACGCTGGCCGATTTGCTGGGCGACAACGAAGTTTCGAAAGATCCGAGCCTTGCCAACTACCTGACCGGCGACGTTGCAAGCCTTGCAAAAGGCTACGTTTCCGCCCAGAAGCTTGTCGGCGCAGATCCCAAGCACGTGCTCAAGCTGCCCAGCGGCACCGGCGACGAGCATCAAGAGGCGTGGGGGCAGATTTACGGACAGCTTGGCCGGCCTGAAAAGCCAGACGGTTACACGTCGCCCGAATCGCTGACTGATGAGCTACGCGAGAGCATGGGTCTCACCGACGAAACGCTTGGCAGTTTTCGAGAGCTGACGCACAAGCTGGGGCTCAGCGACGCGCAGCAAAGCGCTGTTCTGGACTTCTATGCCGGCATGGGCAAAGAGGCGGTGGATGGTCTGGCGACCGCACAGCAAGAATCCGAGACCGCCCGGGCCGAAGCGCTGGACGGCTTGAAGGAGCAGTGGGGCGATCAGTACGACGCCAATATTGCGATCGCATTGGACGGCATCAAGATGCTGGGCGATGACGCAAACGATTTTCAGGCGATGCTTGACGAAACAGGACTTGGAGACAACCCGGCCCTCATCAAGATGTTTGCCAAGTTGGGCGCTCAGAATCAGGAAGACGCGGGTGCGGGCGGCGCAGGTGGCGAAGGGCGCGGTACGTTTACCGGCCAAATGACCCCGGAAGTCGCAAAAGCAGAAATCACGCGGCTTCAGGCAGACGAGACGTTTACGAAGCAATGGCTCAATGAAGACCAGCCCGGCCACGATGAGGCGGTCACGCGCATGCAGCGCTTGAGCAAGATGGCGTATCCGACATGAGCGAGCCGGCCAAGCCCAAGGGGGGACGCCCACCGGCGGCGCTCAATGCCAAACAGCTTGCCCGGGTAGAGGCGTTGAAGATTGCCGTAATGGCGCGAACCCCGGGCACCCTCATGACAGGACTTTGCGTCATGGCCAAACCCCTTGCGGAATACATCGAAAGCGGTACTATCTCCGACGAGCCATGAGGGCAACCGTTTAACCGATCCTCGCAGGCGTTAGCAAAATCCGCGGGCCTCCACGGGCAACTTTGCACAACAACCTTTTGTAAAACAGGGATAACCGAATGTCGTTTGAAATTACGACTTCGTTTGTCGAGCAATACGGTTCGAGTGTTGAGTTTCTTGCTCAGCAGAAAGGCTCGCGGCTTCGCGGCTGCGTTTCTGTCGAATCCGGCATTGTTGGCAAAACGAAGTATCTGGATCAGATCGGATCCGTTGCCGCCAAGCGTGTCACCAACCGCCACGGTGACAGCCCACTCAACCCCACGCCGCACGCACGTCGCCGCCTCGCGCTGTTCGACTACGAAACCGGCGACCTGATCGACGATCTTGACAAGCTCAAGACGCTGATCGACCCGGCCAACCCCTATACCATGGCGCATGGCTGGGCGATGGGCCGCGGCATCGATGACGAGATCATTGGCGCCATGTTCGCCCCGGCGTACACCGGCGAAGATGGCTCTTCGATTGTCACGCTCCCCGCGGAGCAGGTCATTGCTGTTGATTACACGGACTCTGGCGGCACCGGCAACCAGAACCTAACGATCGACAAGCTGCGCATGGCAAAAGAAAAGCTGGATGCGGCAGACAACATCGACCCCGACGAAACC
>CAYOIL010000080.1:2004-7398 GCA_964403985.1 uncultured Saprospiraceae bacterium | reverse complement strand
GACTACAACAGCGTGAAAGCGCTGGTCGAAGGCAAGGTGAACTCGTTCCTCGGTTTCGAGTTCAAGCGGACCGAGCGCTACAACACGGACGGCGCGGGCCTTCGCCAGATCCCGGTATGGGTGCCCTCGGGCCTCAAGCTGGGCATGGCCAAGGAGCCGACCTTCCGGGTGACGGAGCGTGCCGACAAGCGGTTCTCTTTCTATGCGTATGCCTCGATGTCTATCGGCGCGACCCGCATGCAAGAAACCAAGATCGTGCAGATCCTCTGCGACGAATCGGTGTAAACACCGCCCGCTTCCCCGCCTCGGGCATTTTGGCGGGGGAACCCGGCCGATAAGGGCGCTTCCCCCTTATCGGCCACCTTTTAATTTCGTTGGCATCCAAATACACGGAGACGAAAAATGGCTGAGCAAGTAGGCGTATACGTCACAAACAAATTCGACCAGGCGATTCAGGAACAACCGCCGGTCTCTCACAACGGCGGGCGACTGCGCTCCGTCACCGATCGCATGCCGTCCGTGGACGCTGCGCAAAACGACACGGTGTTCCTCGCGCGGCTTCCGTCCAACGCGACGATCCATGCACAGAGCGCGGTGTTTTTCGATGACGCTGGCACCGGCGTGAATCTGGTCATTGGCACGTTCAATGCCCGGGGCACGGCCGATGTGGCGAACAACATCAACACCGGCATTGATATCAGCGCGGCGGCTGGATCCGCCAACCTGATGAGCGCCCCGGTCCTGAACCACGGTAAAGCGCTGTGGGAACTGGCCGGCCTCACGTCTGACCCGGGCGGCGAGATCGACATCAAAGGCACGTTGCAAGACGCCGATCCCGGCGCCTTTGGCATGGCATGGGAGATCGTTTACACGATCGACTAAGCTGCGCCAGCGGTTTGTGTCTCCCCGGCTGGGGAATCAAGGGGGCCTAGCGCCCCCTTTTTTTGATGGAGTTCCGGATTGCCTGATAACAAAGAAAGCAAAGACTTATACGGACGCCTTGGCGAAGTCGAGCGCGATGTCAGTTCGATCATGGCCATGGTTCGGGCGATGTCTGATGAGGTCAAAGGGCTCAAAGCACAGCAGAACCAGCCGACCAACTGGATTGGCCTCGGATCCTTGCTTTTGGCCGTTTTGCTGTACATGAACACGACGCAAGATCCGATCAAAGCGTCAATTGGCAGCATAAGCAGCAACGCGAGCAGTGTCGAAGAACGTGTGAATGCGCTTGAGAATAAGGCGTCCAGAAACTTAGGTGCGCTTGGCGAGAGAACAAGCTGGATGGGGCGTATTCAACGGTTTCTTGACACGATGGCCACTCGAAACGTCGAGCAAGAAGGACGAATCGGGGCGATGGATGCGCGCATCCATAATCTTTACGATCAGGACAAGCTTTTTGAAAGCCAGATGGACATTGAGCGCGCACGAAACGCCGATATCGAGGAAAGATTGAGCCGCCTTGAGGGGCTTGTAGAACGTTTAACCCATCAGGTCGATCAGGTAGATTCGGGCGGCTCGCGTCGCTGGAATAACGTTTTTGATTCCAAAGGCAGGATACAAGAATGAGTGCAACTGACGTAGACATTGCCAATCAGGCGCTGATCGAAATGGGCATGGATACGATCACCAGTCTTGATGAGCAGAACCGTACCGCGCGCACCATGCGGCAACTGTTTGACCGCACGCGCGACAAGGTAAACGCCATGCAGCATTGGGGGTTTGCAATTACGCATGCGGCCTTGGCCGAATCTCCCGAATACAGCAAGGGCGAGGCCGTCGAAGGCCAGTGGTACGAGTCTCGGTTCCCGTTGCCGAGTGACTATCTCAAGCTGATGGCGGTGCAATATTGCTCACGCTATCGAGTGGTCGGGAAATCCATTGTTGCCGATGCCGGCGCCCCACTCAGGATCGCATACATTCAACGGATCGAAGATATCGGCAAATGGCCCGTGTTGGTTGCCGATGTGGTCGCGGCCAATCTGGCCATGTCTTCAGCGCTCAGACTGACCGGGCAGCGGCAGGTGCGACGCTCGATGCAAGACTGGTACACGGCGGCGCTGGCAGAGGCACGCTTTCAGCACTCGCACGAGCACAGCGTCGAAACATTTGATGCCGATATCTGGCTGCAATCTCGCCGGCAGCACGCATGAGCCAGTATCAGGCCGGCGCACAGTTCAATTTCACTGCCGGCGAGCTGGCGCCAAAGCTGCACGACCGCCCGGATCTGGAAAAGTATCTGGGCGGCGCTCGCGAGCTGATGAACATGGTGGCCGAGCGCCATGGTGGGATTAAACGCCGCGAGGGCTCACAGCACATCAGCGTCATTGACGATGCCCGGCCGGGTCGCCTGATTCCGTTTCGGCGTTCAAGCGCGACGAACTACCAGATCGAGATCACGGCCAACCGCTTTCGTTTTTACACGCAAGCTGGCAATTTGGTCACGCGCAGCAACGGCGTGGTCGCAGAGGTCGCGACGCCATGGAATGAAACCGAGTTGGACGCGCTGCGGTTCGATCAGACTGGTGATGTCATGTACATCACACACCCCAGCTACAAGCCGCGCAAACTGTCGCAAGTCGAAATCGGCGTGTTTGAGCTAGTGGAGATCGATCAAAAAGGCGGGCCGTTTCTTTCCGAGCGTTTTGACGAGGCGCACCGGATTCAGGCCAGCGCTAGAACGGGGACGTTTACACTCAGCGCGACGCAAGATACATGGCGCTCGGGCCACGTTGGTTCATTGTGGAAGCTGCGCTGGGAAGACCGATCGCAGCATCGCAAATGGATGAGCGGCGATATCGAGTTCATTGAGGGTGCGCTAGTCATTTCTCGCGGGAAGGCGTACCGCTGCACCGAAGGCGGGGAGGTCGGTGGCAACGCGCCAGACCACACAGAAGGCATTGAGCAAGACGGCAACGAGCCTTTGGGCCGGTCCTGCTCATGGCAATGGCTGCACTCAGGCTACGGCGTCGTGGAGATCACGGCGTATATCAGCCCTCGGCAGGTCACGGCCCGGCTGGTCATTGGCGAAGAGCTGCCCGAAGACATCGTGCGCGTCGGCACGAAATATTGGAGCGAAGCCGCATGGTCAGATGACCTTGGATGGCCTCAGTCTGTGGGGTTCTACAATGACCGCCTTGCGTTTGCACGCGCTAACGAAGTGGTGCTGTCACAGAACGCCGACTTTGAAAACTTTGAGCCAACAGACGAGCACGGCGATATCGTCACAACGGCGGGCTTGCGCATTGTGCTGTCAGACGATCAGGCCAACTCAATCCAGTGGCTGCGTCAGACTGGCGAAGTGCTGATGATTGGCACGACCGGCAGCGAGTGGACGCTTGGCCCGCAAGCGCAGAACGAGCCGTTTGGCCCTGACAATGTGCTGGCTGCACCGCAGAGCTACCACGGAGCGGCCGACTTTGTGCAGCCCATTCGCATTGGCGATGCGCTGCTGTTCGTTGGCCGCAGTGGGCGGCGCATGTATGAAATGACAATTTCGGATATCTCGACACGCTACAACGCAGTGGAGATATCGATTCTGTCTGACCACCTGATGAAAAATGGCGTGGTCGAGATGGCATACGCGGAAAGCCCGGAAGGCGTGCTGTGGTGTTTAACCAAAACTGGAACGGTTGTCGCGCTGACCTATGAGCGTTCGCAAGATGTCACCGCATGGCATCAGCATGAGCTTGCCGGTGAAGATGCGTTTGTGGAATCGGTGTCGGTTATCACGTCTGAGGATGAGACCTACGACGAGGTTTGGATGATTGTTGCGCGCACGGTCAACGGGCAAACCGTCCGTCACGTCGAGCGTTTAGCCGCGCCGTGGGAAGATCAGGAGTCGATCGATGATGCCGTATTCCTTGATGCGTCAGTGACGTTTCGGGGCGTTCCGAAAAACACTGCGCGCGTGGGGCACTTGCCGAATACTGATATCGTCGCGTTGGCTGACGGCCGAATCGTAGAAGGTCTGCGCACCAATGGCGCTGGCGATGTCGAGCTGCCGTTTGCGGCGGCAACCTGTACGTTTGGTTTGCCGTACCGATCGCGGCTGAAGACGATGCGGCCAGACCTGCCGGCACGAATCGGCCAGAGCCTCGGCAAGCTGATGTCGATCCCAACTATTTGGGTGAAGTTCGACCGCACAAATCTGTGTAATTACGCCCGGGTGAAGCTTTCTGACAGCAATCCCGACCTGTACGTCCTGCCTTTCCTGATCGGCTCTGACGCAGCCAGCGAAGCGGTGCCGCTATTTACCGGGGTAAAGCAGATTGACCTTGGCTCCGACTATGACGAGGATTACTCGCTATGGTTCGAACAGACACAGCCGGTACCCATGACGATCAGGGCGATCGCCTACGATGTAGTGACCGCGAACCGCTAAGCGTTCGCAAGTCTCGCACCGAAGATTTCTTGTCGCTCGCCCCACAGGGGGAGCAGTCTGATTGGATGGCGCTCAATGGCGCGTCGAGCGCTGAGAACATTCGGTTTTTGATGTCCAACGGCAAGACTTACACGGCATTGCGAGGCGACAAGCCGCTGATGTGTGCCGGGTTGATCGAGATGTGGCCCGGGCGCGCCCAGGCATGGGCGCTGCTTTCTGCCGATATTCGGTTAAACTTACTGGCGCTGACGCGGGTTGCGGCAATCTACCTAGACAACTGCCCCTATCACCGAGTCGAGGCCGGCGTGCGGTGGGCAGAATTGTTAGGGTTTCGTCGCGAGGGCCGCATGGTGAAATACGGACCAGATCAAGCAGATCATTGGTTGTACGCACGGCAGGGGGCGCTGTAATGGCAGCAACTGCGATGGCGTATGCCGCCTATGCCAGCGCCGCCGCGACCGCGGTCGGCGCCGTGGCGCAGCACCAGCAAAACCGAGGGCAGGAAAAGCAGGCCAAAGTGCAGCGCCGGCTGGTTCTGGACGCTGCCGAGCAGGAGGCCGCGGAGCTGGCCGAGCGCAACCGCCGAATCACGGCCAAACAAATTGCTCAGTTCGGTGCCGCTGGCGTCGAGCTGGACGGCACGCCCGGAGATTTGATCGTTTCTGACGCGCTCCGTGGCGAGCGTGATGTCGTGAACGCGGAGATCGAGGGCCAGAATCGCGGCAATGCCCTGAAGTTCGAGGCACGCCAATTCCGACGCGCGGCTACGAATGCGCTCATCGTGGGTGCCGTGGGTGCCACATCTACGGCGCTCGGCGGCGCTTCAAGGGCGCGCACTGTGAAAGCACAGACCAATGCGTCGGCATCGCTGGCAGAGGCAGCAGCATGACGATCGATCGCAATGACCGCCGCCGGGCGCCGAATATCGTCAGGGCCGGGCGGGTCATCGGACAGCCGAATTTGGGCCAGGCCGCCGGGGCGCTGGCCGGGCTGAGCAGCACGCTGGCCCAAGA
>CAYOIL010000080.1:0-1978 GCA_964403985.1 uncultured Saprospiraceae bacterium | reverse complement strand
TGCGGTTAAACGCAGTATTGCAGATCGGCAGGCCCGAGAGGCCAAGCAAAAAGCAGACAAGGCGCAGGCGCTGCGCGACAGCGCGTGGGTCAGCAGCAATGCAACCGACGCGGCGCTGGATCTTGATGGGCGAATCAAAGAGATTCAGAGCGAGGCCCCGGAAGACGGCGAGGGTTTGGCGGATCAGATCGAGGTTGCCGCCGACGAAGTGCTGGGCGGCTATCTGGATCAGGCGCCCAACGACCAATCGCGCGTTGCCCTACAGGTACAGCTTGACAATCTTCGGACACGAACTGTTTTGCAGGGGCGCTCGGCGCAAGCAGATCGGTCGGCAAAGGCCAGTGTCAATCGTTTAAACGATTCGATCAGCAAGCAATCGTCCATGTTGCTCGACAATCCGTTTGCGCTGGATGCCATGCTGGAAGGGCTGGATGCGCAAGTTGGAATGCTCCAAGGGTCAAGCATTTCCCCGGATGCGCTCAACGATTATCAGGCGGCGGCGCGCACGCAGCTTGTGACGGCATCGGTCAATGGCCAAATCATGAAAGCCCCCAGCAGCGCGCTCAAAGCGCTGAAGTCGGGTACATATGACGATGATATTGATTGGAGCGGCAAGCTGACGCTGATCGCCAAGGCCGAGGCGCGCATCAAAGCGCTGAATACCGTAGACCTGACCGCCACAAAGGCCGCCGCCAGAGACGCCACCACGGCGCTCATGGAGGGCTTGCCGGTCAAGGATGCGGCAGCACTGGCCGCTCAGCTTGAAGGCAAGACCGAAGGCATCGATCTGCAAAAGGCGATCGCCGTGCAGCCGGCCATGGCGCAGTTTAAAACCCTGTCGCTGACCGACATGGCTTCTGTCATGGCCGATACCGAGACCATGGCCGCGAAAGAGGGCATCACGTCAGCGCAGACCGATATTCTTTCGGCGCAGCGCCGGCTGTACACCCGAATGCAGGCACAGATTAAGCAAGATCCTTTGCGGGCGTATGCAACCAACGTGCTGCAAGACAACGTGCCGGCGCTGACCGACGCGGCGACCCGGGAGGCCATGGCCCAAGCGGCCAGCGAGCACTACGGCGTCGAGGTTTCACCGTTTACACAGGAAGAAACTAAGGCCTTGGCCAGCGGGCTTCGGCAAATGGCCAGCACCGGCGATGTGGCCGGGGCGCTGGGCGAGCTGTCGGACTACTCCCCGCCCATGCGGCGCCGGGCGGCGGCAGCGCTGGCAAACGATGACCCGAGCACGGCGGTAGCGATTGCGATATCTGACACTCGCCCGGGCGTTTCAGAGTCGATCTTGCGTGGCCAGTCGATCATGGGCGACGTGCCCATGGCCCGGGCAGACGTGTCTGCGGCGGTGCCCGACTCTTTTCGGGAGGTTTTTGCCGGTAAACCCCGGGCGCTTGAGCAAAATTTGGAGGCCGCAAAGGCGGTATACGCCGACCTTATGCAAAAGGCCGGGAACCTGCCGGCCGATCAACTGGATGCGGAGCTGTTTGGCGAGGCCATTGAGCAGGTGCTGGGCGGCGAGCCGATCAGCTATCAGGGCGGGCATATCCTGCCGCCGCATGAGAGCGTCACCACGGGCCGCGACGTGACCCGGGTGCTGCGGCGCATGACTGACGAGGATCTGCTGAAATACGGCTCCGTGGCAACCGGAGGGGGGCGATTGGAGGCTCTGAGCGCTCTCCCGCTCGCTGGCGGCATGGGCGGCGTCGCAGCGGCCTCTGTGTCCATGGAAGAAGTTGCCCGCGAGGCGCGCTTACAGAGCGTTCAGGACGGCCGTTACTATCTGATGGTCGGCACCGGCGCCCTGTACGGACCCGACAATGCCCCTGTCGTGCTCGATCTGGGCAAGTACATTGAAGAAAACGGGATCCCTGAGACGGTTGGCGTACCTACGGTCCGCCTGCGCAACTGATGCCGCTGCTTGAGATCAATGAAGACGAGCGCCGGGGGCTGCCGCTGTCGAGGG
>CAYOIL010000079.1:0-14732 GCA_964403985.1 uncultured Saprospiraceae bacterium | reverse complement strand
CAAACATTACTTATAAACTTTTAAAAGAAGTAAATAAAGCTGATTCTATAGGACCAATAATGATGGGAATGAAAGAACCAGTACATATTCTTCAATTAGATTCAAGCGTGGAAGAAATTGTAAATATGACTGCCGTTGCAGTTGTAGATGCTCAAGAAAAGAAAAAAAGAAATAAAAGAAGAAAAAATTAAAAATATTTATGAAATCTAATCAGCTTAAAATGTAAAATAGGGGAAATTAGATAAATCTTGAACACTATTTAATTTAGCTTTCAAGTTTAATCTAAACGTATCATAGTTTATATTTATTTGCCATTTCGAATTATCCTTAAAGGTTCCATTAAAAGTTATTGTTTTCCAATTCTTATTGACATCGACTGATTCATAAACTAATGCAAAACAGGGGTCAAATTTGTCTATATTGAAATTTATGGAGTATTTATCTCGAAAAAATTCTAGCGCTTCTAATGTGCTATTATCAGCAAAAGGAAATAAGACATATGTATTGAAGGGTATTAAATTTTCTCCACTATCAATTACAGATTGTGGATTTATATTTGTCCAAAATTGTGCCTTAATTTCAGTATTATCGATTGTTGAAGAGATTTTAATTTGCAAATTGCCTTCAGTTGTTAATTGAAAAAGCTGAATATCCGTAGAAATGGAAAGAATCCTATCATCTTCGACTTTGATAATTGTTTCTCTGTGATCTTTTTGATTAAATTTTGAGATTATATACTCTGTGTCAGTAGTAACTAAATCAAGCATTTTTTGTTGGGATTGTCTCCTCCCTTGTTGGCTTCTTGCGATAAAAACAGCCGTTAACATTAAACTTAAAACACCCAATGGAATTAATATTGTCATGACTTTTAAATATTTATACCAAATATATTATTTTAGATTTATTTAATGTAATATCGCTTTTAAATTATCCAAGCCAAACTTGAAACAAGTAATTAATTTATACATTTATAGTTCATTTCACATAGCTCTGTGCGCTTCGGCATTCACTGCTTCTACCTACTTGCTAAGTAATGAGTCTATTGATTTAATCTACACATTTTTTATTGGTTCTAGCACTTGGCTTTTGTATTCACTTCATAGAATAATAGGTATCAATAAAGTAAATCCGAATATACTAGATAATAGATTTAATTTAATCCGAAAGTACAGAAAGCATTTAATGCTTTATGCTGGATTCGCAGCAATTAGTACAACTATCTTATTTTTCTACCTTTCGAATAGCATTAAACTATGCCTTTTAATTCCATCAGCGATTTCATTTCTTTATATTCTACCTATTTTCTTTAAAAAGAAAAGATTAAGAGACTTTAACTATATTAAAATATTTCTTGTTGCGATCTGTTGGGCGATTTTATGTGGTTTTATTCCGTTAATTAATTTGGGTTTAAGCCCAAAAGAATTACTATTATTCGTTCTTGAAAAAGCATGTTTCATTTTTGCAATTACCTTGCCTTTTGATTATAGAGATATCAAAGTAGATTCAATATCTAATGTAAAAACCTTAGCACATACTTTCAAAAAGCATTTCCCACTGCTTATTACCCTATCTTTCTTAATCTCATTAATTGTAATGTTTATCAATCCAGCTTATATTTTAGGATCAAAAATATATTATGGAATTTCTTATACAATACTTTTAATGATCTGTCTTGCATTTTATAAAAAAGAAAATGATTTATATATAAGTGGAATATTGGACGGAACGATGATAATTTATTTTTTCATGGTAATTATTCACCAAGTTATATTTCACTTACCAATAGGTTACATCCTCTAATTTCGGAAGCATCTACTCTACCAAGTAGTTCGAAGTCACCTGAATTATAGACTATTCCCATATCTTGAGTTTCAATGAAAGCACAACTATCGATATTCATTAGGTCAATGATATTTATTATACCAGATTTTCCGTTAAGCGCACAACTTAAAGGATCCGTTAATTCTTTTGAAATTACTTTCATTGTATTGGATGGAGAAAAAATTCCATTTCCTTTTGAATAGCCTTGTGAGAGTAGTTCTGTCATTCCATATTCACTATGTACATTCTTTATATTAAATGATTCTTTTAACACATTATGAAAAGCCTTTTTTGGCATTTCTTTTCCTTTCCCTTTCATTCCTCCCGTTTCCATAACTACTACAGAACTTAAGTCAACTTTTTGCTTTGCTAATTCTTGTAAAGCAAAGCTAACACCTAGCAATAGAATTTTTTTACTAAGTTGAATTGTATAAATTTTTGATAGTAAAGCATCAAAATCGTTTAAATAAAACCCACTTTCCTGTGATTTAGACTGTTTAATAAAATAATTAGTCATTGCTATGAGAGAGGAATCGCCTCTTTCAATATAACCAGGCAAGAGCGCAAGAACAACCCATTCATTTATATTTCCATAAAACGACTCAAATGTTTTTAAAGCATTCTCAAGATAAAACTGATTGTCAACAACAGCATGAATACTGGGATTAATTCCAGTAGTTGAACTACTTTTATAAAAGGTGGTAGGTGTTAAATCACCTGAAACAATTGAGTTGCTTTTAAAAAAAGAGACCGGCAGAAAAGGGATTTCGTAAATATCTTTTGGGCGAAAGCCCTCCCCTTTTAATGTATCGCAAAACTTTCTATACAGTGAATTATTATCGTATTGGTATAAATATAAATCAAGAGCCAATTGGTCAAATTCAGACGTTTTTAGCTTTTTTATCCTATTTCTCAAAAAATCTCTTCTATTCACAGTAACAAATGTATAAATTTTGCGTTTTTTACAGTAGTATGAGATGTCCTAGTTTATATTTTCTTTGCACAACATTGATCTTGATATTAATTTCAAGTTGTGTTACTGCTCCCGACTTTCCAGATGAACCAGTTATTACGTTTACTGGTTTAAGCAGAACGATGATGGACCAAGGAGCTTTAAATCAAGATAGTATAGTTATCTTTTTTTCGTTCACAGATGGTGATGGAGACTTAGGAATTCCTGAAGAAGAAAGAAGCAGTAATAATTTTGATTTATTTGTTATTGACACAAGAACTGGTAATATTCAAGATAAATTCGCTTTACCTTACGTTCCGCCAAAAGGAGCAAGTAATGGAATAAGTGGCAATGCAAGAGTCGTAGTATTTTCTACCTGTTGCATATATGAGGATGGATCGTCTACTTGCGAACCCAATGAAGAGGAACCAACTGATACCATTGAATATGAAATCTATGTTATAGATCGTTCAGGAAATGAAAGTAATAGGATTTTAACTTCTCCTATCACTATAAATTGCATCTAAAGCTTCTTTAGCTGCCGCTACGGTCTTTTTACTATTTCCTATAAAAGATTGTTCACCAATAATTATAACGGGCCTTTTAAGAAAAGTATATTCTGATAAAATATGTTTTTTCCATTGATCTTCTGTCAACTCCTCTTTATTCAATCCCATTGCTCTATATTTCATAGCTCTTTTATTAAAAAGAGCCTCATATGAGCCGTGTTCATCTTTTAATGCATTCAGATTACTTTCACTTATGTGAGTAGCTTTAATATCTATCAATTCAAATTTCGATGCATCAAGTTCCTTTATTATTCGTTGACAGGTGTTGCAAGTACTAAGGTGATATATTTTATTCTTTGCCATGTTTTATTTAATTATTTTGTGGGCTCAAGGCCCAAAATTAACAAAGAGGTAACTTAAAAAGGAAACAAAAGTTTTAAATTAATTACATATTTACACGAACAGCCAATCAAACCAAAATATAATGAGTGAAAAAATAAGTCAATCGGAATTAATATTAAATGACAGAGGCGCGGTATATCATCTTGATTTATTACCTGAAGAAATAGGAGAATATATAATTACTGTGGGGGATCCACAACGGGTTAAAAAAGTAAGTCAATACTTTGATAAAGTATTGATTAAAAAGAAGAAAAGGGAATTTAAAACACATACAGGTTTGCTCAATGGGAAGAAAATCTCTGTAATTAGTACGGGAATAGGAACTGATAACATCGACATTGTTTTCAATGAATTAGATGCCTTGGTGAATATGGATCTTAAAACAAAACAAGAAAAAGAAAATAAAACTTCATTAAACTTTATAAGAATAGGTACTTCAGGAGCGCTAAGGCCAGATATTGAGGTAGATTCATTTGTTGCAAATACTGCCGCTATAGGTATTGATGGATTGGGTGCTTTTTATGGAGTGAATGACGAACAACTAGACAATGCGATTCCTAGTCGTCTTTTACCCTTATATAGTGGAAAAGCTGATGATTTTTTATTGAAAAATATTGGTAGAAGAATGATAAAAGGAGTTGCGATTACCGCTGGAGGTTTTTATGCTCCTCAAGGTCGTTCTATCAGATATCAAGTGAATCATACGGATTTTTTAAATGAATTAAAAGCGCATAAGATCGATAACATTTCAGTATCTAATATGGAAATGGAGACATCGGGAATTTATTTACTCAGTGAAGTTCTTGGGCATAAAGCCTTATCATGTAATGCAATACTTGCCAATAGAGAACAAGGTACATTCAGTAAATATCCTGGAGAAACCGTTGATAAATTAATTCGAACGATTATCCAAGAAATAGCTTCTTTAGAGTAAAAGGATAAATAAAAATTAAAAAAGAATCAGGTTAATTTTACTGAGCGTTTTTGTGATCTGCTAAAAATTTAGCAAGCCCTATATCTGTTAATGGATGTTTTAATAATCCCAAAATAGCTTTTAGAGGGCATGTTACAACATCAGCTCCTGATTTAGCAGAATCTACTATGTGTAAAGGATTCCTTATTGAAGCGGCTAATATTTCAGTATCAAAAAATTGAACTGCGTAAATTTCGGCAATATCTCTTATCAATTGCATTCCATCCCAACTAATATCGTCAATTCTACCTATAAAAGGAGAAACGTAAGTTGCACCAGCTTTTGCAGCTAAAATAGCTTGGCCTGGAGAAAACACTAAGGTACAGTTCGTTCGAATTCCTTGTTCTGTGAAATATGAAATAGCTTTTACGCCTTCTTTTATCATAGGAACTTTCACAACAATATTATCAGCTATTGACGCAAGTTTCTTTCCTTCTTCAACCATTCCTTCAAAATTAGTCGAGATAACTTCAGCGCTTACGTCACCAGTTGTTAATTTGCATATTTTAGCATAATGTGCTAAGATATTTTCTTGACCTGTAATGCCTTCTTTAGCCATAAGTGAAGGATTAGTAGTAACACCATCTAGAATACCTAGTTCATGTGCTTCTTGGATTTGATCAAGATTAGCTGTATCGACGAAAAATTTCATGAGAAGAATTATTAGTAATAAAAAAGAGGAAACTCGCCGAGCGCTCAACCTCCTACCCTTGCTGTATTTCTACCCTGGGGGAATTCAGAGGGAGCTGCACGCAAGCTCCTCAGCCGCAAATGTAATAGAATTCATAACATTTTCTGTCTTGTTTTGAAAAAAAAATTATTATTCATCTCTTTATTCTCTTTGAATGTTGAATAAAGAAAAAGAATAAATCTTTTATCCTGTTTATTTCCAGTTTTGCTGAATATAATACGTACTAATATAGTCTTGAATAATCTCGGGTCTAAAACGAGCGAATTCTCTTAATTCTTCAATATTAGCCTCCCATTCAGGTAAAGATTGATATAAATTTTCATTTTCTTCTTTCCATCTATTAATATGATCATTCATTTCTGGTCTAAGAATATCTGCTAAACTATCAATTGTGTTTAAAACGGCTATTGAATTAAATTCATTTTGGAGTAAATATTGCATACGATCGTAAAATTGATTCCTAAATGAAGGATTTTTCATAAAGCATCGAAAAAGAAATGTTGCCCAAGGTTGGTTATGAATGACTCCAGGCTCTTCTTTATTTAGATTAAAGACAAATGTATTGTGAACTGTCCCTCCAGGATGTCCAAATATAGGAGCAAAAGCAAAACCTAAATCCGTATCATGAATAAACCAAGACCATTTTGCCTTGTCTTCTCTTGACTTCCAAAATTTAATATTATTTCCTGGCCAATCTGTATTTCCAAAATATATTTGAGCGCACACATAATCAATGTAATGAGGGATATCAATCAATTTTTCTATTTCTTGGTAAGAAGTACTTGACTCTAATGAATTAGATTCTAAAAATCGAATCATTTCCATATATTTTGTTGAATCACCTTCTTCTACATTCCATCTGCGCTCGATTATATCAAAAGTTGACTGTTCGGAAAGTCCTTGCTTATTCCTAATATATGTTTTATTAAATTTTTCGCGCAGATTATAAATACCCCAATATTTATCATTTAAATATAAAACTACTGGTTGATATGCTTGATTGTACACATTCAAATCTTCAATCAATGTGTGCATTAATGCATCACGCATATGAGTCTTTTCCCAATCTTGACCACTATTTCGTAATCTAAGAGCACTAAACTTCTGATAGGCTCGATTTTTAAAAAAAGGATAGAAAAAGTACTTTTCTCCATACTTTTCTTCCGAATAAATATTAAATGATTTTTGGGGGAGTTTACGAGACCCTCCTCCTGATACTTTTATATCAACTGTTTTATTAACAACAAACTCACCTTTTTCGAAATATCTAAATTGGGCTGTAATTTTATCGCCTGAAAAATAATTAGCTGCCATACCTTGCCAATTTACAGCATTGCCTATTCCCTCAACATAAATACCAATGGAATCGCTAAATAATTCAGTATCAGATGCATTAAGATAGACAACTGGAAGTGAATGTTGATCTCGATCTTTAATTTCTTTATTACAATTTACTAATGTAAAAAGTATAATAATTAATAAAAGATTTTTCAAATTAATTGACATAAAACAAAAGTAATCTATATTCTCAACTATTTAAATTCTGTATATTTATAAAAAAACGAAATGAAGGAAGAACTTAAGAAGAAAGTAAAGAAACACATGCAAAAGAAAAAATCTTTCTTTATTGTTTCTATAATCTTTATTAGCATCTCGATCTTACTTTTAATTATTAGTAGTCAAGCACCTATAGATGAACGCATATGGATTAATTTCCCTTCTTTTGTATTATTAATGGTACTCGGAATTATATACATTAGTATGTTTGGTCTAAGGAGAATGGAAAGTGCATTGTTCGATGAGGAAGATGAAATAGAAGAATCAATTGCACGTCTTTACGAATATAAAACCAGAAATAAAACTCCTCGGTTAGATCTTACTGAAGATGAAAAGCTCGAATTATTGGAACTCGAAGAATTAAAAGAGAAAATTGAAAGAGAAATTTAAATAGTCACTATTTCGTTGCTACAAAATCCAAGGATGCTGAATTTATACAGTATCTTAAACCAGTTGGCTCAGGACCATCGTTAAATACATGGCCCATATGTCCGCCACATCTTGCACAATGAACTTCTACTCTATTCCAGCCATATGCATTATCTGATTCTTCTTCTATAACTTTAGGAACTATGGGTTCATAAAAACTTGGCCACCCAGTCCCGCTTTTGAACTTTGTATTACTGCTAAAAAGTGGTAATTGACACGCTCTACATGTAAAAACACCTTCACTGTTTTCTTTAAGTAAATCTCCTGTAAAAGCTCTCTCAGTTCCCTGCTCTCTCAAGATATAAAATTCGTTTTCGTTCAATTCGTTTTTCCATTCTTCCTCTGACTTTTCTATCTTCTCAATCGTTTCTGGTATCTCAATAGATGAAATGTCAAAGCTATTTTCCATACTGCTTGTAACATTACTTTTTTCAGTTACATCAGCAGTTGATGAGGAAACAGGTGTGTTCTTGGGAGTAGAATTGCATGAAACAAAACTTATAACTAAACATATATACAATAGATACTTCATCTTACTTTTTATTTTTAAACTTCTACATTAATTAATTTAGTCTACTCCTCCCCTCTTAATCGACTATCTTGTCTTTGAGCCAACTCTACTACAAAACGCATTATGTTGGCAATTGATAGAAAAATTAAATATCCAAATGAAAAAACAAATAATATCCAACTAATACTTCCTGCTTCCATAAGTGGGACTCCTGTAAAGACCCAAGCCAATCCACCTCCAATCAATAATAAGCCCATAAACGAAAAAATACTATTTCGCCAGTAAGTTGTTCTTCCTGTCGTTTGTAGACTAAATACGCAATTAACTAAGGAAAAGAATAAAACACAAGATGCCATTATTTCCCAAGCACTATTGGGGTTTAATTCTCTCATTTCAACAGACATGCTAAGATGGATTATTCCACTTAAAACTACCATCACCAACAAGATTGCGGCTAGTTGAAAAACGGGTTTAGTAATATTTTCTTTTAAAAAATCTTTCATTGTTTCAATATAAATAAGGTATCTGTTTGAGACTAATAGTATTGAAACAACAAATTACTCAACTGGTTCTGCGTAAAGATCATATTCTTCAGCATCAGTGATTTTACAGGTAACAAAATCTCCTATTCTAACAAAATGTTTTTCGGCATCAATTAAAACTTCATTATCTACTTCAACTGAATCATGTTCGGTTCTTCCTACAAAATACTGTCCTTCTTTTCTATCCACTAACACTTTGCATATATTCCCTATTTTAGCTTGATTCAATTCGAAGCTAATTTCTCTTTGGATTTCCATTAACCTATTGGATCTATCTACTTTCACCTCATCTGAAACATCATCTTCTAGCAAGTGTGCACTTGTATTCTCTTCATGTGAATATCTAAAAACACCTAATCTATCAAATCTCATCTCTTCAACAAAATCACATAATTCTTGAAATTCACCTTCCGTTTCGCCAGGAAACCCAACCAACATTGTTGTTCGAATGGCTACTTTTGGTACTTTTTTACGGATATCATTTATTAATTTGCGCGTTTCTTCAACCGTAATTTGCCTTTTCATTCGATCTAGTACTGTATTACTAGCATGCTGTAAAGGTATATCTAAGTAATTATTTACATGAGGTAGTTCAGCAATTGCATCTATCACATCCATCGGGAATTTGGATGGATACGCATAGTGAAGTCTTATCCATTCCAAGCCTTCTACATCATTAAGTACTCTTAACAAATCACCTAAAGCTCTTTTTTTATAAATATCTAGCCCATAATAAGTCAATTCTTGTGCAATAAGCATCACTTCTTTAACTCCTATTTTTACAAGATTTTGTGCTTCTTTAACTAGATCTTCCATAGTTTTAGACACGTGACCACCTCTCATTAAAGGAATAGCACAAAAACTGCATTTTCTATTACATCCTTCACTAATTTTCATATAAGCATAATGACGAGGCGTCGAAATATCTCTTTCGCCTATTAATTCATGCTTATAATCCGCCTCTAGAGTCGCCATCAATCCTGGTAATTCCATAGTTCCGAAATAAGCGTCAACTTCAGGGATTTCTTTTTCAAGATCGTCCTTATAACGCTGACTTAAGCATCCTGTAACATAGAGTTTTTCGATGTTCCCTTCTTTCTTTTCTTCAGCATACGCCAGAATTGTATTGATCGATTCTTCTTTTGCTAAATCGATAAATCCACAGGTGTTTACAATTATAATATCAGCAAGATCATTACTATTATGACTTACGTCAAATTCATTGTGATTCAATTGTGTAATGATATTCTCAGAATCAACTAGATTCTTAGAACATCCCAAAGTGACAACATTTACTGTGTCTTGATCAATTTTTTTTGTCTTCAAAATACTATTATATTTATTGCAAAGTTATATAAACAAATATGAACTTCCCTATGAGTAAATTCTTATTCTTAATAATTACGTTATGTTTTTCTTTTGGGGCTTACGCCCAAATTGGTGTGAGTGCTCAATTTTTAAGCTACCCACTTGAATATGAGGAAGAATTGTATGAAGTGAATTTCTATGACGCGAGCTATGGCTTTGCCATTGACTATTGGGCTCGATTAAAAAACTACAGATGGGAAATGGCACCCACTCTATCTGCGAATTTTGGAGCAAAAACGCTTACACAAAATATATTAGGTAACACTACAGAGTTAAGTATGTGGGCCACAAAATTTCATATAAAAAACAACTTTTATATTTTGGATTTCAAAAATGATTGTGACTGTCCTACTTTTAGCAAACAAAGTGGTTGGTTTTCTAAATCATTCTATTTACAAGTTGTACCAGGCATTGCCTTTCACAGGCAAACTGCTGAAAGCATGATTCTTGAATCTACTTTAAATAATAATAAATATCAAGCGGAATTAGGCCTTGGTGCTGGTTTTGATTTTGGAATATCGGATCTAATTACAATAAGCCCTTACTTTAATTATGTCATTACATCAAAAACTAATAATGTTTTCCCTACAACTTCGAGCGTTGTAGAATCTTTTAGAACTAATCATTTTTTAGCGGGTGTAAGACTCGGACTAAGACCAGATTATGCTCGACCTTCTTCAAGAAGCAGACGAGCGCGAGGTTATTAAGCACAACTAATGAAATTATTCTTTCGTATAATTCTTGCTCTTTTATTACTCGCTCTTATTTTTTCATGTATACCAGAAATTGTTCATAAAAACAATGGTACGTCGATTTCACATGGGAAGGTTCAAGATGGATATTTAGAAAATGGCTATTTGTTACCTTATAAAGGCAAGAATTTCTATTATTTCAGCTTTATTAGTTATTATTTAATGAACAATGCATATACTAATTCTAAAGTACATGCGACTGTTTTGGATGCCTACAAGTTCTTAGAAAAGAGTCACCCAAAACATAAGTTTAGAATTATGGAATGTTCCGACAAGAATGGAGGAAAATTAGCTATACATAATACGCATAGGAATGGTCTAAGCATTGATTTCATGTCTCCGAAAAAGGGCAAAGGCCTCCATTTCAATAGTATCGGCATGCTTCATTATTTACTTGAATTCGATAAAGACGGGAAATTAAATACTAATAAAAAATGTCAAATAGACTTTGAATTAATGGCCCAACACATTCTTGCCCTTCATAATGAAGGTAAAAAACATGGAATAAGAATTAAGAAAGTTATACTAAAAATAAACCTAAAGGATAACTTATTTTCAACAACGACAGGAAAGATTCTCAAGCAAAAAGGTATATATTTTGCCAAAAGTTTATCAAAAAAAATTGATGATGTCCATGATGATCACTATCATATCGATTTTGAAATAATTTAATTAAATCCTGTCTATTTTTTAATAATAGAGTTATGACACATTCGATGTTATAAAACCACTAATACACTACTCTACTGTTCTCTTCGTTATATTAATTCACCTCTCATTTGATATTCCTAATTAAGTTTATATATTTGTACATATTAAAGAAATTTGTAATATATAATTCCATGTATCGTATAGTCTTACTCTTCTTATTGTCACCTTGTTTTCTTTTGGCGGAAGCCGAAACTGTAAAAAGCCCTTACAACTTATCAGGAACTGTTAAAGAGGGAGAAGGTTTATTTGCTTTTCTAAGAAGATATGCTGTTAATACTTCATGTAATCAAAATGAATTTTACAGACTCAATAATCTTTCCAAAGACAAGCACTTGATCGCTGGGAGAGAGTATAAACTTCCAATTACAATTTTCACTTATGATGGTAAGTCGATTCGAACTACTATTAATAAAACAGAATGGGAACGAGCAGTTAAAATAAAAGAATACAATGAAAAAATTTTAAGTAAAGGTATTCGTAAAACCCATTATGCAGACAGTAAAATATTGTGGGCCCCTCATCATCTACTTGAATGTTATACACTTGAAGAAGTAGAAAATGAAAAAACTAAATCACCCGATAAATTTGCAGACATTACACCAGTTGAAAATGTAGATGTTACCAAAAAAGACAATTTAAAAGATTATCAAGTATATGATTTATTCGGAGCCGATTATAAAAAACTAGAAATAGTAGATAATTCATTAAAAAACAAAGTCTTTTACATTGTAAGTGGCCACGGAGGTCCAGATCCTGGTGCAATGTGTACTAATCTGCATACTGACTTGTGTGAAGACGAATATGCATATGATGTTGCTTTGAGGTTGGCTAGAAATTTGATGCAACATGGTGCACAAGTTGAAATTATTATTCAAGATAAGAATGATGGAATACGTGATGATCAATTTTTACCTTGTGATAGAGATGAAAAATGCAATAACAAAACAATTCCATTAAATCAAAAAAAGCGTCTTTCTCAACGAGTAAGACATATTAATAACCTGCATACTAAATATAAGAGACAAGGATATAAAGAACATGTCGTAGTTGTTTTACACGTAGATGCAGCAAGTAAAGGAAAAAGAAAAGATGTATTCTTTTATCACCATAAAAACAGCAAAAAAGGAAAAAGAATAGCAAATAATATTCATAAAACGTTTCAATCAAAATATGACAAATTCCAAAAAGGAAGAGGTTATAAAGGAACCGTACAGAGTAGAGGCCTATACTTAGTTAACTACACTAATCCTCCTACCGTTTTTATAGAATTAGCTAACATTCAAAACCCTTCTGATCAGAAAAGAATATTACTTAATTCTAACAGACAAGCATTAGCCAACTGGTTATTTGAAGGCTTAATAGCAAATTAATTAATATGGAATTTTACACAAGAGTTCTTTTTATACTTTTCTTCCCTTTATTTATAGTTTTCATTATTTATATGATAATAAAAAATAAGAAAGAAAGTATATCTGCAGAACGTTACAGATAGTCTTTAACTGCTTTTAGAATATCTTCTTTTATATTTTCAGTTGAATCTTTTACAAAAGGAATTCCAGTGATTCGATCGTGCAATTCAATATAACGTTTAGTTATTTCATCTATAAAATTAGTTGGCATTTCTGGCATTAATTGATTTTCTTTTCCTTGAAACCCATGATCCATCAACCATTCACGAACAAACTCTTTAGACAATTGCTTTTGTTTTTCATTTGAAGCTTGTCGATCTGAATAGCCATCTAAAATATAATATCTAGAGCTATCAGGTGTATGGATTTCATCAATTAGCATTAATTTGCCATTGTACATTCCAAATTCATATTTCGTATCAACTAATATTAAACCCTGTTCCTTAGCCATCTTACTTCCCAAATCAAATAAAGCTAAAGAATACTCTTTTAATTGATTCCATATTTCAACTGAAACAATGTTTCTTTTAAGAATTTCAGTTTCACTAATATCTTCATCATGCCCCTCTTCTGCCTTTGTCGCAGGAGTAATGATAGGATGGGGAAAAGCATCAGCTTCTTTCATTCCTTCCGGCATTTTAACGCCACACAACATGCGCTCCCCACTTTTATAAGTTCTCCAAGCATGCCCAGCTAAATAACCTCTTACTACCATTTCCAAACGGATTGGTTCACATGCTTTTCCAACAGCAACATTTGGATGAGGAACACCTTCCAACCAATTAGGAACAATATCCTTCGATGCTTCTAAGAAATGTGAAGCTACAGCTGTTAAAACTTGACCTTTGAAAGGAATTGCTTTAGGTAAAATATGATCAAACGCTGAAATTCTATCGGACGCAACAAGGACTATTTTATCATCTATAGTGTATACATCTCTTACTTTTCCTTTATAAATCTTTTGAGAAGGATGAAAATCAAAAGTTGAATTATGAAGCGCTTTGTGCATTGGGAATTATTTTGAAATACAAATGTATATAAACCCAATTAGTTATTTAAATGAAAAAGATATTTTTGAAATATTAATCTTTAGCATAGCGATGCTCAGGATCACTAGCTAAAATTATGTCCTGATTCCTTACATCTGTTTCAACATATCCATCCCTTAATCGTATAATCCTATGTGCATGTTGAGAGATATCAGGCTCATGTGTTACAAGAATTACAGTATTTCCACCATTATGAATCTTTTCGAAAATTTCCATAATTTCGATGGAAGTTTTAGTATCTAAATTCCCTGTTGGCTCATCAGCTAAAATGATAGCTGGATTATTTACCAAAGCTCTTGCAATTGCAACTCTCTGTCTCTGCCCACCTGATAATTCATTGGGTTTATGATCCATTCTATCTTCTAAATTGACCTTAGTAAGAGCTTCTTCAGCCTTTTCTACACGTTTTCTTTTAGACATCCCAGAATAAATCAATGGTAAAGCTACATTTTCCATTGCCGTCAGCCTTGGTAACAAATTAAAGGTTTGAAATACAAAGCCTATCATTTTATTTCTTACCGCTGCCAACTCATCATCATACATCTCACTAACATCTTCTCCGTTTAATAAATAATTTCCAGAAGTTGGAGAATCAAGGCAACCTAACAGATTCATCAGGGTAGATTTACCTGAACCGGAAGGACCCATAAGTGCCACATATTCATTCTTGTTTATTGTTATAGAAACATCTCGTAATGCCCTTACGGTTTGTGTTCCAATGTAATAAGTTTTAAATAAATTGATTGTTTCTATAACTTTTTCATTGCTCATATGAAGCCTTCTTTTACGTATTATTTTGGGCTCGAGCCCAAAAATGAAAGATAATCAGTTATACCTTTATAATATATTTTTTTAGATAGATTACTGTTTTCACTCGTTCAAATATATAAAGAAAGTCATTTTTCATACATTTGACCTGTGAAAGCAGAAAAACAAATAAGGTATGTTGCAATTGCTGGGAATATAGGTGCGGGGAAAACGACCTTAACCAGATTGCTTGGTAAGCATTATGGCTGGGATACACAGTACGAGGATGCCACTTCAAATCCCTATTTA